>CAZNFF010000014.1:0-11670 GCA_964572495.1 uncultured Candidatus Saccharibacteria bacterium | reverse complement strand
GATATTTAAAGTGAAAATTCCAAATTCCAAATCCCAAATTCCAATTAAATTCCAAGCACCAAATTTCAAATTAATTGGAATTTGGAATTTGGATATTGGAATTTGAAATTTTTTTTACTAGGCGCCATCTTTTAGTTTTGGAAATTGGTCGACATTCTTCAATAATTACTCGATCGCCAACTTTACACTCATTTCTTTCATCATGAGCTTTATATTTCTTTTTCTTAGAAACAATTTTCTTATACAAAGGGTGAGGTGCTCTTCTAATCACCTCAACCACAATGGTTTTATCCATCTTATCAGACACAACCACTCCTTCTAGCCTTTTTCTTTTACTTTTCTTTTTCTCTTCTCCGTTCATTTAAGATGGTAAGAATTCGGGCAATGTCCTTTTTAGTCTCTTTAATCTGATGGGGATTTTTTAGCCGACCGGCACTTAAATGAAAACGAAGTTCAGCCAGCTTTTTTCGAAGCTCAACTAATTTTTGATGAAGCTCCTTATCTGAAAGTTGTCTTAGCTCTTTAGCTTTCATTGATTAAATTTGGGTTTTTTCAACAATTCTAGTTTTAAGAGGAAGTTTGGAACTAGCTTCTCTTAAAGCCTCAAAAGCGTCTTCTTTTTTAATCCCATCAATTTCAAAAATGATCCTTCCTGGTCTTACTGGAGCCACATAGCCGACGACATCTCCTTTTCCACCTCCCATCTTTACCTCTGAAGGTTTTTTGGTAATCGGCTTGTCTGGAAAAACTCTAATCCAAAGCTTGCCTCCTTTTCTTAAATGACGAACTAGAACTTTTCTAGCTGCTTCAATTTGATTAGAAGTTAACCAAACATTTTCTAGAGCTTGAAGCCCATAACTTCCAAAAGCAAGGAAAGTTCCCCGGGTTTCTTTTTTTCTTTCCCTTCTTCGACCCTTTTGATGTTTTCGATGTTTTACTTTTCTTGGCTGGAGCATGAATCTTTTTCAAAAACATCTCCTTTATAAATCCAAACTTTTATTCCTACTACTCCATAGGTGCATTTGGCTTCATCAAAAGCATAGTCAATCTTTGATCTAATAGTTTGAAGTGGAAGTCTCCCTTCTCTAAGCCACTCTTTTCGAGCAATTTCAGCTCCATCAAGTCTTCCGGAAACCTGAACTTTAGCTCCCAAAACTCCGGGATATCTCATAATCGTAGCTAAAGCTCTTTTCAAAACTCGTCGATAAGGCACTCTTTTTTCAATTTGCTGAGCCATCTGCCGAGCAATGACTGCCGCTGAAACTTCATCTCTTCTTAACTCTAAAATTTCAATATCTAAAGTGAAGTTTTGAGGCAGTTTTGTTTCTTTTCTAATTTTCTCCACAATCTTTCTCAACTCTTCTCTTAATTCCTCCAATCCCTTAGCTTTTCTTCCAAAAATCATTCCGACTCGTTGAGCCTTTATTTTTACTTTAATATCTTCATCGCCTCTTCTTTCAATTCTAATACTATCAATTAAAGCATCTTTATGCTTTTTCTGAATATGTTCTCGAATCGCAATATCTTCGCGAAGATAAGGCGCAAAATGTTTTCCCTTTTTTGGGAACCAAGAAGCAAGCCAATCTTCATGAATTCCTAACCGAAAACTTTTTGGATGAACTTTTTGACCCATGGATTTTTAGCCGCTTTTTCTTCGGAAAATCTTTTTTACACTTGGAAGTGATTTAAGAATTTTTGGCTTCTTTGATTTTTCAATTTCAATTTCTGGCATTTCCTTTCTTTCTTCTTTCTTCACTTCTTTTACTTCTTCTTTCTTTTCCTCTTTCTTTCTTTCAATTTTTCTTGGCTCTTTTACTTCTAAAACTAAAGTAACATGAGAAGTTTTTCTTTGAATCATCGTTGCTCTTCCAAAAGCTCGAGGCATCCATCTTTTAAGCATTGGACCTTGATCAACTCGAATTTCCTTGATAAAAAAGGTACCATCAATGCCAAGATTATTTCTGGCATTAGCCAAAGCGGAATTAATTAATTTCAAAATTGGTTTGGCAGCTCTTTTTTTGCAAAAAAGGAGCTGAGCTTTAGCTTTCTCAACTTCCATTCCTTTCACTAAATTTGCCACCAGTCTTGTCTTTCTTGGAGCAATATTAAGATATCTCAAATAAGCTCTCACCTCCATGGAAAAAATTAACTTTTATCTTTGAGCCTCAAGAGCTTTGGCTCGCTTTTCAAGTTCTCGCTGCATCTTACCACCATGCTTAATAAATTTCCTAGTTGGAGCAAATTCTCCCAATCGATGCCCAACCATTTCTTCTCTTACTTTTACTGGAATAAAGTCTTTTCCATTATGTACCAGAAAAGTATAGCCAATCATCTCTGGCGAAATCATGGAATCACGCGCCCAAGTCTTAATTGGACCATCTTCAGGCTTCTGGCGCTTTACCTTTTTTAATAATTTTGGATCAACATATGGACCTTTTTTTGATGATCGAGCCATGGTTTTTTTATTTTATTTCTTTCTTCTTCGTTGTAAAATAAACTTAGAAGAAGGTTTGCGCTTTTTGCGGGTCTTTCTTCCTCCAGTAACTTTACCCCATTTGGTTTTCGGACGCCTGGTTCCTCGAGGTGCCTTTCCTTCACCACCACCATACGGGTGATCTCTTGGATTCATCGCCGAACCTCGCACCTGAGGTCGCCTTCCCATATGTCTTACTCGTCCCGCTTTTCCCAAAACCACATTGGCATGATCCGGACAAGACATCTGACCAATGGTGGCAAAACAAGTTTCTTTAACTTTTCTAATTTCAGTTGAAGGAAGTTCTAAAATAGCATAGCCTTTTTCTAATCCCAAAACTTTAGCAAAGCTTCCAGCCGAGCGAGCTAACTTCCCTCCTCTTCCAGGATAAAGCTCAACATTAGAAACCAAAGTTCCTGGCGGAATGTTTTTAAGCATCATTCGATTACCAACTTTTATCGGAGCTTTTTCTGAAGTTACAATTTCATCTCCAACTTTAAGTCCATCTGGTGCTAAAATATACCTTTTCTCTCCATCTTTATAACAGACCAAAGAAATGAAAGCGGTTCGATAAGGATCGTATTCTATTGTTAACACTTTTGCCGGAATGTCAAGTTTATCTTGTCCTTGTTTAAAATCAATTAAGCGATAAAGTTTTTTATGTCCACCTCCGCGCCATCTTACCGAAATCCTTCCTTTTGATCTTCCATACTTTTGATCAAGCTTAATTAAGAGCGGTTTGTAAGGCTCATCAGTAGTTAAAACTTTCTTATAATCAATCACCGTCATCTTTCGCTGTCCTGGTGTTACTGGTTTTTTTTCTTTAATCGCCATGGTTTATTTTGGCATAATTTCAATGCTATAACCTTTTTCTAAAGTGACAATGGCTTTTTTATAGCCAGGTTTTCTTCCAACAAATCTTCCCAATCTTCTTGGCTTTGAAGGAATTTTTGCCACTCTTACTTTTTTCACTTTCACTCCATAAATCAACTCAATTGCTTTTTTTATCATTGGCTTATTAGCATCTTCTCTGACTTTGAATTGATATTGACCTAAAGCAGCTAATTTTGCCGATTTTTCAGTAATAATCGGCTCTAAAATAATATCATAAAGTTTTGCTTTTTCAAGCAAAGCTTTTTCTTCTTCTTTCTTTTTTTCTTTTTCTTTAACTTCTTCTTTCATTTTTTAAGAAAAGTTTTTTCAATTACTGAAAGGGCTTCTTTTTCCATTAAAAGATAACGATAGTTTGCTAGATCTAAAGCATTCAAAGAATCAGCCAAAACAACTTTTGTTTTTGGAAGATTCCTTGCTGAAAGTAAAACGTTATCCTCTTTTTTAGCTAAAACTAAAAGAAGTGATTTTGGTTTTTCTTTGAAAATATTTTTTAAAATTTCCACCATTTTTTTTGTTTTTGGTTTTTCAGAAAAATTTTCAAATTTTTCAATTAAAAAGATTTCATTATCTTTTAATTTTTGAGAAAGCATACAAAAAAGTGCTTTTCTTCTCATTTTTTTTGGAAGTTTAACTTCATATTTTCTTTCCTTTCTTGGACCAAAACACACACCGCCACCAACCCATAAAGGAGATCTAATTGACCCATGACGAGCCCGACCAGTTCCTTTTTGAGGCCAAGGTTTGGCACCGCCGCCTCTTACTTCAGCTCGAGTCTTGGTATGAGCCCAAGGATGTCTTTGATTAGCTTGATAGCCAACAATTACTTGATGAACTAAATCCGGATTAAACTTAACCCCAAAAATTTCGGGATTAAGCTTAACCTCATCAACGACTTCTCCTTTTTGATTGTAAACTGAAAGGGTAAGGCTCATTTTTGTTGAGAAATTAAAACTAAAGAATTTCTTGCTCCAGGTAAAGCTCCTTTAATTGCCAAGGTATTAGTTTTTTCATCAACGGCAACAATCTCTAAATTTTTGATGGTCACCCTTTGAGAGCCATATCGACCAGGCATTTTTCTTCCTTTAATCACTCTTTGAGGCGTCGTCGCTCCAATTGAACCTGGAGCCCGCTCTCGATCTTTCTGACCATGAGTTCTTGGACCTCCTTTAAAACCATGGCGTTTTACCACTCCTTGAAAACCTCTTCCCTTGCTCCACCCTGTGACTTTTACTTTATCTCCCTTTTTAAATAGCGAAACATCAATGACGCTTCCTGGCTTTAATTCCATTTCTTTGTCATTGACCTTCATTTTAAATCCTTCTTTGGTAATTTCAATTTCATCTTCATTTAATCGAAATTCTTTAAGGTAGCGAAAAACTCCAAGTCCTTTAAAATGACCTAAAAGAGCTTTGGAAACATTTTTTGGCTTTTTTGGAAGAAAACCAAGCTGAACCGCAAAGTAACCATCCTTTTCTTTGGTTTTAAGCTGAATCACTTTACAAGGTCCAGCTTCAACTAAAGTCACTGGAATGACTTCTCCTTTTTCTTTATCAAAAAGCTGGGTCATTTTCAATTTTCTTCCTAAAATAAATTTCATGGTTTTTAAAGAATAAAAAAATAGGCCTCTGCCTATCTTTTAAATTTTTCAAAACTTCTTTTTATTATCCAACCATCTTTATCTCAACATCAACCCCGGAAGGAAGAGTCAAAGCTTGAAGCGCTTCAATAATCTTGGGATCAGGCTCTAAAACATCAATCAATCTTTTATGAATTCTAATTTCAAATTGCTCTCGAGAATCTTTATGAACAAAAGGGGAGCGAAGCACGGTATAGCGTCTAATTTCAGTTGGCAGAGGAACTGGTCCTGAAATCCTTCCTCCATAAGTCTTCACCGTTTCAATAATTTGACGACAACAATTATCGGCAACGCGCCAATCGTAGGCTTTGATCTTTATTCTTAACTTTGGCACTTGTTTTTTTTCTTCTTTTTCCATTTTTAAAAATTTTCAAAAAAAGAAGGGGGGTCTTTTATTTTTAAGCGACCCCCCAGTGGTCTTTTATCTCTTTAATCTAATATTTTTAGAACGACACCGGCACCAACCGTTTTTCCTCCTTCTCGAATAGCAAATCTTTGTTTTTCTTCCATGGCAACCGGCTTAATAAGTTTAACTTTGAATTTTACAGTATCACCAGGCATCACCATCTCAACTCCTTCAGGCAAAATCACTTCTCCGGTAACATCAGCGGTTCGGAAATAAAATTGAGGTTTATAACCAGAGAAAAATGGTGTGTGACGACCACCTTCCTCTTTGGATAGGACATAAACCTCAGCTTCAAATTCAGTATGGGGGGTCACGGTGCCAGGGGCGGCGACAACCTGACCTCTTTCGACATCATCTTTTTTCAAACCTCTTAAAAGAAGACCAACATTATCTCCGGCTCTTCCTTCTTCTAAAGTTTTATTGAACATTTCAATTCCGGTGACAACCGTTTTTTGAGTCTCTCTTAATCCAACAATTTCTACTTCATCATTTAAATGAATCACACCTCTTTCAATTCTTCCAGTGACGACTGTTCCTCGACCTTCAATTGAGAAAATATCTTCAATCGGCATCAAAAATGGTTTATCAACCTCTCGAGTTGGTTCTGGAATGTAATTGTCTAAAGCTTCAAGAAGCTCAGCAATTGGCTTCATGGCTTCATCATCAGGAGAATTAGCTTCTAAAGCTTTTAAAGCTGAACCTTTTATTACTGGAACTTCATCTCCAGGATAACCATATTTTTTCAAAAGCTCTCTTACTTCAGCTTCAGTTAAATCAATTAATTCGGGATCAGAAACCTGATCAGTTTTGTTAATAAAAACTACTATTGCTGGTACTCCGACCTGACGAGCCAAAAGAATATGCTCTCGAGTTTGAGGCATTGGCCCATCAGTAGCCGCTACTACCAAAATCGCTCCATCCATCTGAGCGGCACCAGTAATCATGTTTTTGATATAGTCAGCATGACCAGGAGCATCAATGTGAGCATAGTGCCGCTTCTCGGTTTCATATTCTGAATGGTGAAGATTAATGGTCACACCTCGAGCCTTTTCCTCAGGAGCATTGTCAATTTCCTCAACACTCTCAGCTTTTTCAATCAAACCTTTAAGTTTGAGATATTTCATAATCGCCGCCGTTAAAGTGGTCTTTCCATGATCAACATGACCAATGGTTCCGACATTAATATGAGGTTTCGTTCTTTCAAATTTTGGTTTTTCTGCCATGGTTTTTTATTTTACTTTTCCCACTTGCTTGGTAGAAAGACCTTTCTACAAAGCAAATGGTTTTGAAGCCAAAATTATTTTAATCTTTTTCAAATTTTTGTCAATCGACCTTTGATAAAAAAATTATAATTCATTTTCTTTTTCCTTCAATAATTTCTTGAGCAATATTTGGAGGTACAACTTCATAATGATCAAATTCCATAATATAACTTCCTCTTCCCTGGGTTAAAGATCTCAAAGTAGTGGCATAACCAAACATTTCGGCTAAGGGAACAAAACCTTCAATACTTTTAACATTTCCTTTATCTTTAATTTCTTTAATCTTACCTCTTCTAGCAGAAAAATCTCCGGTCACATCTCCTAAAAATTCTTCAGGAACAGTAATCTCAACTCTCATAATTGGCTCCAAAAGAACTGGTGCAGCTTTTTTACAGGCTTCGGTCATCGCAATTGAGCCAGCAATCCGGAAAGCAAAATCAGAAGAGTCAACTTCATGGAAAGAACCATCATAAAGAGTTACTTTGACATCAGTAATTGGATAGCCTGCCAAAACTCCTTTTTCCATTGCTTCTTTTACCCCTTTTTCAACTGCTGGAATAAATTCTGAAGGAATAATTCCTCCTTTAATGGCATCGACAAATTCAAATCCTTTGCCCCGCTCAAGTGGCTCTACTTTAATGACCACATGTCCATACTGACCGCGACCACCACTTTGACGAATGTATTTTCCTTCCACTCCTTCAACTGGTTTAGTAATGGTTTCTTTATAAGCTACCTGAGGTTTGCCAACATTAGCTTCCACCCCAAATTCTCTCTTCATTCGATCCACAATAATCTCCAAATGAAGCTCCCCCATTCCGGAAATCAAAGTCTGACCAGTTTCATGGTCATAACTGACTTTGAAAGTTGGATCTTCTTGAGCAAACCGATGTAAAGCTAAGCTTAATTTTTCTTGATCAGCTTTGGTTTTTGGTTCCACTCTGACTGAAATTACTGGCTCTGGGAATTGAATCTTTTCCAAAATAATTGGATGTTCGGGATCACATAAAGTATCGCCAGTTTTGGTATTTTTAAGTCCAACTACCGCGGCAATTTCACCACAATAAACTGTTTCTACTTCTTCTCGATGATTAGCGTGCATTCTCACAATTCGCCCAATTCTTTCTTTTTCGCCACTGGTAGTATTTAAAACATAAGTGCCTCGAGAAAGTTTTCCGGAATAAACTCTAAAATAAGTTAAGGTTCCAACATATGGATCATTTTGGATTTTAAAAGCCAAAGCAGAAAAAGGAGCCTCATCTGAAACTTCACGGGTAACCTCCTTTCCAGTTTTAGGATCAGTTCCTTTTACTGGTGGCAAATCTAAAGGTGAAGGAAGGTAATCAATAATTCCATCTAACAGAAGTTGAATGCCTTTATTTTTCAAAGCTGAACCACAGAAGACTGGAATAAGTTCATAGTTAATTGTGGCTTTCCTTAAAACTCTTTTTAATTCTTCGGTTTTTATTTCCTTTCCTTCAAGATATCTTTCCATTAAATCTTCATCAAGTTCGACAATTTTTTCAATTAATTTTTCCCGCCATTTTTGAGCTTCTTCTTTTAAATCCTCAGGAATTTCTTCAAAAACAACTCTTTCGCCCCAGTCTCCTTCAAATTTAGCAAATTTCATTTCTAAAAGATCAATCACGCCTTGAAATTCTTTTTCTTTTCCTACTGGAATTTGAACCGCGACCGCTTTATCAGAAAGTTTCTCCCAAATTGATTTTAAGCTTTTTTCAAAATCAGCTCCAATTCGGTCAAGTTTATTAATAAAACAAATTCGAGGCACCGAGTAACGATCAGCTTGGCGCCAAACGGTCTCTGATTGAGGTTCAACTCCAGCCACTCCGTCAAAAATCACTACCGCTCCATCCAAAACTCTTAAAGATCTCTCTACTTCGACGGTAAAATCAACATGACCTGGAGTATCAATGATATTAATCCGATACTCAAATTCTTTTTTAAGCTCTTCTTCAGACTTGCCTCTAAATTTTTCCCGAGCCCAAATTGGAACCCAAAAACAAGTTGTCGCTGCAGCAGTAATAGTAATTCCCCTTTCCTTTTCCTGTTCCATCCAGTCCATAATGGCTTTTCCTTCATGAACCTCACCAATCCGATGAGAAACGCCAGTATAAAAAAGTACCCGCTCGGTAACGGTGGTCTTGCCAGCATCAATATGAGCGACCATTCCAATATTTCTTACTTTTTCAAGAGGATATTTTCGCTCTTTCATAGATTAAGTTTTTTTGCTTTTACCCCAAGCAAAAATCGCAAAAGCTTTATTCGCTTCGGCAGTTTTATGCATCATTTCCTTTCTATTATAGGCATCACCTCTTTTAGAAGCGGCATCAATAATTTCTTGAGCTAATTTTTCAAACATTGGCTTCCCTTTTTTATTTCGTGCCGCTTCAATAATCCAGCGACAAGCTAAAGAAAAAGATCTTTCTGGTCGAACTTCAAAAGGAACCTGATAGGTTGCTCCTCCAATTCTTCTTGGTCGAACTTCCATTTGAGGTGAAACATTTTTAATTGCCTCTTCCCAGACTAAAATTGGATCTTTTTTTGTTTTTTCTTTTACAATTTCCATCGCTTTATAAAAAATCCTCTGAGCCAGAGATTTTTTACCATGTCTCATGATATGATTAATAAAGCGAGCCACATCAACTCGCCCATAAACCGGATCTGGATTCCAAGTTCTTTTTTTAGCTTTTTTCCTGCGACCCATAATTAAGAAAAATTCCAAATTCCAAGCACCAAATTCCAAACTAATTGGAATTCGGAAATTTAAAGTTTGGAATTTGGATATTGGAATTTGGGATTTCTCTTATTTTGGTCATTCGGTCATTGGAATTTGGGATTTAATTGGAATTTGGGATTTGGAATTTGGAATTTCTTTTTAGCTTTTTGGTTTCTTAGCGCCATATTTTGATCTGGATTGCTTTCTTCCTTCAACTCCAGCGGCATCTAAAACTCCTCTTACCACATGATATCTTACTCCAGGCAAATCCTTAACTCGCCCACCTCGAATCAAAACCACTGAATGTTCCTGAAGATTATGTCCAATTCCAGGAATATAAGCGGTCACTTCCATTCCATTGGTTAGGCGAACCCGAGCAACTTTTCTTAAAGCTGAATTTGGCTTTTTAGGTGTAGTTGTAAACACTTTTAAGCACACCCCTCTTTTAAAAGGAGCTGGCACTTCCTTATACTTTTGCTTCAAACTGTTGAAAATATAACGCAAAGCCACATACTTGGGCTTTTTCTTTTTCCTTTTTCTCCCTTTTCTTACCAGTTGAGAAATCGTAGGCATGATAAAAAAGTATTTTATCTCTTTTTTCTTTTTTGTCAAACTAAAAAAAGCGCCTAAGCGCAACTTACTTTTTAAATTAAAAAAATCTTTTTTACTTTTCCGATTCTAAATTTTTTAACAACTCTTCTACTTCTTTAGGAAACTTTAAGGCTTTTTTATAAACCTTATTAGCAAGTTTTTCATTATAAATATGAGCAATTTGATTCCTATTATCTAAAAACTCGAACCATTTTTTAAGATTTTTGATCAAATCCAACCTTGCTGCCTCTCGAAGACAACTTTTAGGACTTTTACAATCAAGACCCTGATCTCTTATATATTCTTGAATCGTCTTCCAACTTAACTCAAAAGTAAATTCAAATCTTTGAATAGTAGCATCTCTGTTTAATTGAGTAGCGGGTGCTTGGCAGGCTTCTTTTAATCTTTGATTGGCTTTCTTTAATTGTTTGATTAAACTTTCTAATTTTCTCATAATTTTTTTATATTTTTTAAAGCAACCTTTTTAAAATCTTCAGAAACGTTAGAGAAATCAACAATATCAACTTTAAATGGCAGATTAGATTCTTCTAAAGCTTCTTCAATTAAAACCTTCAAATAAGAAGGCAAAGGTCTTTTTCCTAAAATTCCAATATCATAGTCGCTGTATTTTCTTGCTTTCCCTCTAGCTCTTGAACCAAAAATAAAAACCTTATATTTTTTAGGATCTAAAAATTGAAAAATAATTTTTTTAATTTCCAATTCAACTTTTCTGCTCATAAAAATTTTTTGGTATTTCCCACCCAAAAGGCGCAGAAGATAGTAGATGGTTTTAGCTTCTAAAAAATTTTTATTTCTTTTTTCTTTTTTGTCAAATTAAAAGGACCGGATTTTTCCGGTCCTTTTGAAAATTTTTAATTTTAATTAAACCTCAAATCTAAAAAGAACTTTGGGTTCCTTCTGAAAATCGACCTTAATTTCTTTTATTCTATTGGACAAAGGGATCATGAAAAATCTCCATCCAGAATTCTTACTCCGATAAAAAGCTCCTTCATGGGGACTTACAAAGAACTTTGCCTCGGATTCGTTTTTTTCATTTTTCGGCTTTACTCCAAGATAGAGATTTAACTTCTTTCCTTTTCTGAATTGAAAATCTTTGAAAACCTCAAAAAATAAAGCAAACACTTTCTCAACGGTGTTTTCAGGAATTTTAATTTCTTGAGTGCAAGTTTTTAAACTAAAAGGTCTGCCCTTTTCATTTTTTAAAATCCAAAACTGCGGTTTCTCCATATCCCCCTCCTCCTTTTTAATTTTTTAATTTGCTGGCAAAAAATTTTAATTTTTAAAAAATCTTTGTCAAATCTAAATAATTTCAAAAAACACTATTCATTATTCCGATTTTTATTCTTTTTTATTCCTTTTCCATCTAAATCCCAATATTCTCAAATTCTTAAGAATTTGAGAATAAAAATTCAGGTTGGTTTCTCTCCAAATAACATCAAAAACTTCAAAAAAACAAGATTATTAACAAAAATGAAATTTAATTGCGATCGCATTTATTTTTCATATTTTTTGCTTTTTTGATAATTTTCATTTATGAAGGTATTGTTTTTTTGGAAACTTCAAAGATAATAAAAAAACAATGAGAACTGGAATTGCTAATTTAACTTTAGATCAAGGAAAATGTCCGCCCTGGCTTTTTGAAAGAATGAA
>CAZNFF010000013.1:9455-11852 GCA_964572495.1 uncultured Candidatus Saccharibacteria bacterium | reverse complement strand
AAAGAAAGAGCCCAAGCGATGAATAAAGATTATGCCAAGCTTGAAAAAAATATTATCATCATTGATGCCGCTAGTTTCAGAAGATTAAGAGAAAATATTTTAAATATCTGTGATACTTTAGCTTATGCCATTAAAAAATATGAAGTAAAGAATGTGGTCATTGATTCAGTTACTGGGCTTTATGAGCATCGAGAAATGATGGCACGTCAAATTGTCAGAAGACTTTTTAATTTTATGAAAAAATGGTATCAAACTGCCATTTTCGTTTCTCAAAAAAGAAGTGGGCATGAAGAGCTTTCAGCTGAAGCCGCTGGAGGTTATGCTGTTTCTCATATCGTTGATGCTTCAATTGTGCTTGCCAAACAAACCATTTTATCCAGAGCTCAGCAAAATTTATATCAAGTTCCTATTGGAGAAATTATTCGTTTGTTTAGAATTGATGGCTGTCGAATGTGCGGTCATGACACTCAAACTCGGGTGATGGAAATCACCAAAGGGGGTTTGGTAAAAATTGGTCCTTCTTTATCAGAAATTTTAAAAGAAAGGTCGGCTAAATTTTCTAAAAAATAAAAAATGGTAGTTTTATCTGGAGAAGAAATCAAAGAAAAAAATTTAGATGCTTTAGCTTTTCGAATTTTTCTTAAATCACTTGAAATTTTAGGAGGACCAAGAAAGTTGATTGAATATCGAAATTTAACCTGGCTTCCTAGCTTGATGGCAGCTTCTTACACTTTGGTTCTTTTTCATGAAGCTTCAAAGACCGAAGAAGAGATTGCTGATTTTCTTGGCATCACCAAAAATACCGTTAAAAACATTTTAAGAGCTAATCCAGAGGTAGTGAAAAAAAGACTTGAAGATGAGATGAAAGGAGGTAAAAGCCGAGTTCATATTGCTGGCGCAATTGCCAAGCTTGCTTATGAGGAAATAAAAGAAGGAAGAGATTATCTTGAAGTTTTTGCTCAATATCTTAAAGATCTTTTTGAAAAATCAGAAATTTTTGAGGTTCAATGGCCAGTCGAGGTGCTTTTGAAAATCAAAGGCACTGATTTCCCTATCAAATCCGCTTCAACTTTAAAGAAAAAACTGAAAGGATTGAAAATTGAAGGAAAAGAAGCTGAAAAGATTATCTCAAAACTTAAATTCCCAATTGAAGATCCCGCCAGCTTGCTTCATCAAATCAAAGAGGCTCTTAAATAAAAATTTAAAATTTTTAAAAACAAAAAAGGGAAGCCTTTTTGGCTTCCCTTTTAGTTTTTTATATAAAAATCGGAATTAAACATTCCATTTCTATTATTCTTTCAAATCTCCAATAAATGCAAATCCGGTTTTCAACAATATGGATACAAGGGTGGTAAATTAAATCATTTTTCTGATGATAATCACCAATACAAACAAAAGCTATAATCACAGGAAGTTTTTTAAAATTAGCTAAAATTGAGATTAAACACAAAATTTCGAAAATCCCAAGACCAAATCCTTTTATTTTCTTTATTTCTTCCTTTGCTTCTTTCGCCGAATAGTTTCTAAAAAACTTTACATTACCCCAAAACACCTTTTCTTTTACTTCAAAATTTTCCTCTCTTTTAATTTTCTCCATGTCAATTAAAAGATTTACTTCAAAATCTTTTGAGATCCTTGAAAGAATTTTCTTTACTGCAGTTGGATAATCTTTAGCAATACTTTTCCAGTTCACAAAAGCGAAACCAGGAAAATAAAGAGGAATGTTTTCAAAATTTGTAGCTTCAATTTCAGGAAAATAAAAATGAAGAATAGTGAGTTGATCTCTTAAATCAGGAAAAAATGAATAATCTAATTTTAACCCTTCCATTTTTCACCTCCTTTTTTATTTTTTTAGAAACTAAAAACTGGAGTCAAATGATTAATTCTTATCACTCCTTCCCATTCATATCCGATCCAAATTTCATTTTTGTTTAGACAAACATAGGGATGATAAATTAAATGTTTTCTTAACTCACTTCCTGGATAGCTCGGATAGTATCGGTCTCCAATACAATTAAATCCAACCGGTTTCGGAAATTTTTCAATGTGAGTTAAAATTAAACAGGCAGTTTCAAAGATACCAAGAAAATAACCTTTTTTTATCTTTTTCATTGCCTGAGCGGAAAGATTTTCAAACAACTCTACCTTTCCCCAAAAAATATCTTCTTTTGCTTTTAAATCTTCTTTTTTTTCAATTCTTTCCAAATTAATTTCTAGATGGACTTCAAAATTTCTTTTCAAAGCTTGAATTGCTTTTTTTAATGCGCTTTGATAATTTTTTGTTACACTTCTCCAATTAATGAAAGCAAAAGCGGAAGTGTAAGGAATCTCTTGAGGCACTTTAATTCTTGGAAAATAAAGAGAAAGAATCGCAATTTGATCTTTCAAATCCTCTGG
>CAZNFF010000013.1:0-9355 GCA_964572495.1 uncultured Candidatus Saccharibacteria bacterium | reverse complement strand
TTACAAATAAATGCGATCGCAATTAAATTTCACGGAAGGAGAATTTTGGGCTAGGCGAAATTGAAAAATTGACGAAGATAAAAAGAATTTTATAATTTTTCAAAATGGCTTTTTATCAGGAAAAAAATCTTCTTGATATCTCTTGGAGCACTATTTTCAAAATCTCCCTGGCAATCATTGGGCTTTATCTGCTTTACTCAATAAAATCGATTTTTGTTTTGTTTCTTTTTGCCATCACTATTTCGGTTCTTTTTAATCCAGCAATCAATTTTCTTCAAAAAAAGAAAATTCCAAGGGTTTTAGCCGCCCTTTTGGTTTATTTAGGAGCAATTGCTTTTGTGGTAATTTTGGTTTACCTTACCATTCCAATCTTTAAATCAGAGATTGGCGAGCTTTTAAAAGCCCTTCCTTCTTATTATCAAAAACTCTCTCCTTTTTTAAGAAGTCTTGGTTTAAAGACTTATGAGAATTTCAACGAATTTTTAAAATCATTTAACTTGACCCTTCAAAAAATGTCAGAAAGCTTTTTTGACCTTCTTTCAACTATTTTTGGTGGTTTTTCTTCTTTTGCCTTTATTTTTGCGACCGCATTTTTTATTTCAATTGAAGAGAAAGCTATTGAAAGAACTCTAATCCATATTTTTCCTAAAAAATATGAATACCATGTCTTAGATCTTTGGAATGAAGCTGAAAATAAAATTTCTCGATGGTTTGGCGCCAAAATTTTATGTTGTCTTTTTGTTGGTTTAGCCACTTTTCTTTCTCTTTTAATTTTTAAAGCCAAATATCCAGCCATTTTAGGAGTTTTAGTCGGCTTTTTAAACTTTTTCCCTTATATTGGAGCAATTATTGGCGGAGCCTTAATTTTCCTTCTTTCTCTTGCCAGCTCTCCTTTTAAAGCTTTCATTCTCCTTTTAATTTTTATCATCATCCAGCAAATTGAAGGTAATTTTCTTTCTCCTTATTTGATGAGAAAATTTATGAAAGTTCCGCCAGCTTTGATTTTGATTTCTTTGGTGATTGGAGGTAAGCTTTGGGGCTTTTGGGGCGCTTTACTTGCCATTCCTCTTTTCAGCGTAATTTTTGAATTTTTAAGAGAATTTTTGAAAAAGAAAAGAGAAAAAGAAGCTGAAGCTTTGGGATAAAAACGACTATGTTTTTGGTTGATAGCCATGCCCATCTTAATTTTGAAGCTTTTGATAAGGACCGAGAAAAAATTATTGAAAAATGTCAAAAAGAAAAAATTTTGGTAGTAAATGTTGGCGTTAATTATGAAACTTCAAAAAAAGCAGTTCAAATTGCCCAAAACTTTCCTTTAATGTTTGCTTCAGTTGGACTTCATCCATTAAATTTTGATACTGGACTCATTAAAATCAAAAACGAAACCGAGGCTTTAGAAAAAGAATTTGATTTTGAGAAATATGAAAAGCTGGCTCAAAATCCAAAAGTGGTTGCCATTGGAGAAATTGGACTGGATTTTTATTTAAGACCAAAAACCAAAAAGAAAAAAGAAATTTTTAAAGAAAAACAAAAAGCTCTTCTTTTTGAAGAATTAAAATTAGCAAAAAAGCTTAATTTGCCCGTGATTTTCCATTGCCGCCTAGCTCATGAGGATTTAATTTCCTTTTTAAAACAAAACCAAGAAGTTTTTCCAAAACAGGCAGTGATTCACAGCTTTGTTGGAAGCGAAGAAGAGCTAAAAGAATATCTTAATTTTGATTTTTATATTGGCTTTAATGGTCTTATTTTTAAAAAAATTGAAGGAATTGATTTTCCTTCTTTAATTAAAATCACTCCACTTTCAAAAATTTTAATTGAAACCGATGCCCCTTATCTTGCCCCGCCTCAACTGAAAAAAGAAAGAAATGAACCTGAAGGAGTAAAATTTGTGGCTCAAAAAATTGCTGAAATCAAAAATTTAAAATTTGAAGAAATAGCTCAAGTTAGCTTTGAAAATGCTAAAAAGCTTTTTAATCTTCCTTTTTAAAAAGATTTTGATAAAATTTTTAAAAAATTTATGAAATATCAACCTCTTAAAATTGAAAGAAAATGGCAAAAAATTTGGGAAAAGAAAGGCTTTTTTAAAGCCAAAGATTTTTCAAAAAAAGAAAAACTTTATCTTTTAGTTGAATTTCCTTATCCTTCTGGCTCAGGGCTCCATGTTGGACATTGTCGAAGCTATATTGGAATGGATATTTTAGCTCGAAAAAAGAGAATGGAAGGAAAAAATGTTCTTTTTCCAATGGGCTGGGATGCTTTTGGGCTTCCAACTGAAAATTATGCCATCAAAACCGGTATTCCACCTCAAAAAGCAACCAAAGAAAATACTCAAAATTTTAAAAAACAAGAAAAAATGCTTGGACTTTCTTTTGATTGGTCTCGAGAAATTAATACCACCGATCCTGAATATTACAAATGGACTCAATGGATCTTCATTCAACTTTTCAAACATGGTTTAGCTTATAAAGCGAAAATGCCAGTTAATTGGTGTCCCTCCTGTAAAATTGTGCTTGCCAATGAAGAAGTAATTGATGGAAGATGCGAAAGATGTGGTGAAAAAGTAATAAGAAAAGAAAAAGAGCAATGGCTTTTAAGAATTACCAAATATGCTGATCGCTTGATTAAAGATTTAGATTTGGTTGATTATCCAGAAAAAGTAAAGATTTTGCAAAAAGAATGGATTGGAAGAAGTGAAGGCGCCGAAATTGAATTTAAAATAAAGGGAATGAAAAATCTTTCAATTAAAGTTTTCACCACCCGTCCCGATACCCTTTTTGGAGCCACCTATTTGGTTTTAGCTCCCGAGCATCCTTTAATTGAAAAGTTAAAAGATAAAATAAAAAACCAAAAGGAAGTGGAAAGCTATGTTGAAGAAGCAAAAAACAAGCTTGAAAGAGAAAGAATTTCTCAAGAAAAAGAAAAAACTGGAGTTAAACTTGAAGGAATTTTAGCCATCAATCCGGTCAATCAAAAAGAAATTCCCATCTTTGTGGCTGATTATGTCCTTGGAAGCTATGGCACCGGAGCGATTATGGCAGTTCCCGCTCATGATCAACGCGACTTTGAATTTGCTCAAAAACATCATCTTCCAATAATTGAAGTCATTCGACCCAAACAAGGAAAAGGTTTTGATGGAAAAAAAGCTTATGAAGGAGAAGGAATTTTGATAAATTCTCAAAAATTTAATGGACTTGAATCTCAAAAAGCAAAAGAAGAAATTGTAAAATTTCTTTCCAAAAAAGGATTGGCAAAGAAAGCGGTTCATTATAAGCTTCGAGACTGGATTTTTTCTCGACAAAGATACTGGGGTGAGCCAATTCCAATGATTAAATGCCCAAAATGCGGCTGGGTGCCAGTGCCAGAAAAAGATTTGCCCGTTAAGCTTCCAAAAATAAAAGAATATCGACCCACTGAAGAAGGAGATTCTCCTTTAGCCAAAGTAAAAAGCTGGGTAGAAGTAAAATGCCCCAAATGCGGCAGCAAAGCTCAAAGAGAAACCGATGTTATGCCTAACTGGGCTGGTTCTAATTGGTATTATCTGCGATATTGCGATCCTAAAAATAAAAAAGAGCTTGCCAGCAAAAGAAAGCTTAAGTATTGGATGCCAGTTGATTGGTATAATGGCGGAATGGAACATACCACCCTCCATCTTCTCTATTCTCGTTTTATTTACAAATTTTTATGGGATATCGGCGCAGTTCCCAAAGAAATCGGACCCGAACCTTATAAGAAAAGAACTAGTCATGGCGTTGTTTTAGCTGAAGGAGGGGAGAAGATGTCAAAATCAAAAGGAAATGTTGTCAATCCAATTGAAGTTGTCAAAGAATATGGGGCTGATAGCTTAAGAGTTTATGAAATGTTTATGGGACCATTTGAGCAAAGCGTGGCTTGGAGCCAGAAAGGAATTAAAGGAGCGAGAAACTTTTTGGAAAGAATTTGGAGATTAGGAGAGGAGCTGAAAAAAAGAAAGAAAAGTCAAATCAAAGATAAAGAAATTGAAAGAAAAATTGAAATTGCTTTAAATAAAACCATCAAAAAAGTTTCTTTGGATATTGATCAATTAAAATTTAACACCGCCATTTCAGCCTTGATGGAATTTCTCAATTTAATTTCTCAAAACAAAGAAAATCTTTCCTTAAAAGTTTTCCAAACCTTTTTGAAACTTCTTTCTCCTTTTGCGCCTCATTTGGCTGATGAGCTTTGGAGCCAGCTTGGCTTTAGAGGATATGCTTCAACTCAAAAATGGCCCAGCTGGGATGAAGAATTGATTAAAGAAGAAAAAATTCTTCTTATCGTTCAAGTTAACGGGAAGGTTCGTGACAAAATTGAAGTTGAAAGAGAAATTAGTCAAAAAGAGGCTCAAGAAATTGCTTTAGCTTCAGAGAAAGTTAAAAAATGGGTTGAAGGAAAGAAAATTAAGAAAGTAATTTTTGTGCCGGGCAAATTAATTAATTTTGTGATCTAAATTTATGGCAAAAATAATTGATGGAAGAAAAATTAGTGAAAAGATTCTTAAAAAAGTAAGAAAAGAAATTGAAAGAAAAAAGTTAAACCTTACTTTAGGAGTAATTTTTGTCGGAAAAAATAAAGCTTCAGAGATTTTTATCAGAGAAAAAGAAAAAGCAGCTCAAAAAGCTAAGGTTGGCTTTAAGGTTTTTCATTTCTCTGAAAAAATAAACCAAAAAGATTTAGAAAAAGAAATCAAAAAAATCGCCTCAAAAAAAGAGATTAACGGTCTTTTAATTCAACTTCCCTTGCCAAAAAAATTTAATCAGCAAAAACTTTTAGATCTTATTCCTTTAAAAAAAGATGTTGATTTTTTATCCAGCCAAGCTTTGGGAAATTTTTATACCAAAGATCTTAAAATTCTTCCACCAACCGTTTCGGCTTTAGAAGAAATTTTTAAAAACTACAAAATCAATTTCAAGAAAAAAAGAATTGTTTTAATTGGAGGAGGAAAGCTGGTTGGAAAACCAATTGCTCTCTGGCTTCTTAAAAATAAAGCCTCTTTTAGTTTGGTAGAAAAGTCCTCTTCTGATTTTTCTTTTTTCCTCAAAAAAGCTGATATTTTAATTTCTGGAGTAGGAAAAGAAAGTTTAATTAAAGGAGAGATGATTAAAAAAGGAGCCATTTGTATTGATTTTGGCGTAAGTTTTAAAAAAGGAAAAATAAAAGGAGATTTTGATTTTGAAAGCGTTTTTAAAAAAGCAAGCTATCTTACTCCCACTCCTGGTGGCACCGGTCCCATCACCGTCGCCTGCCTTTTTAAAAACCTCCTCCTTTTCAACCTTTCAAACCCAAAAATTTGACATCCATTTTGATTTAAATTAGGATGAAAAAAATCAGAAATTAAAAAAGGAATTCTTGGCATCAGGAATTAATAGTTAAAATTAAATATAACTATGAATCTTGAAAAATTTGGGTTTTACAAGAAAAAAGAAATTCACAGAAAAGAAGAAAGAAAAAAACTTCCTTTTTATCTTCAATTGGAGTTTCCTCAAAAAAGACCAGAAAAAGAAAAATGGTCATTTGAAGGACAGCTTTTAAAATTGAGAAATTCAAAGGAGCCAGAAGACAAATTATTTATTGAAGATTTAAGAATGAAAATAAAAAAGGAATTAGGAAAAGAAATAACAAAAGAAGAAAAAGAGAAACTTGCCGAATTAGAAGAAAAAGTAAAGAAGAAAAGAGAAGCAATAGCAGATAGAATAGAGGGTACCCTTTTAGCCAAACAAGCAATGGAGAGGCTCTTAGAAAGAGGTTGGTTTCACTACGCTGGTGAAATCGCCGTAGAACTAGCGAAGCTAGGAGAAAAAGAAAAAGAAATGATAAACACAGCCAAACAAGCAATAGAAAGATTCTTTGAAATAGGTTGGTTTTCCGAGGCCGGTAAAATCGCCATAGAATTAGCGAAGCTAGGAGAAAAAGAAATGATAAACACAGCCAAACAAGCAATGGAAAGAAGCTTTAAGCAAGAGTTCAAGTTTTACAATCCCGGTGAAATCGCCGTAGAACTAGCTAAGTTAGGAGAGAAAGAAACAGCAAAGCAAGCAATGAAAAGACTCTTTAAAAAAGGTCGTAAAAGTGTGACTGGCGACTCCTACTACTACGCCGGTAAAATCGCCATAGAATTAGCTAAGCTAGGAGAGAAAGAAATGATAAAAACAGCCAAGCAAGCAATGGAAAGACTCTTTGAAAAATTCGAGTTTTACTACGCCGGTAAAATCGCCATAGGACTAGCTAAGCTAGGAGAAAAAGAAATGATAAACACAGCCAAACAAGCAATGGAAGAACTCCTTAAAAGACGTTGGTTTTCCGATGCCGGTAAAATCGCCATAGAATTAGCTAAGCTAGGAGAGAAAGAAATGATAACAACAGCCAAACAAGCAATGGAAAGACTCTTTTTTAAAAAATTCGAGTTTTACGACGCCGGGAAAATCGCCATAGAACTAGCGAAGCTAGGAGAAAAAGAAATGATAACACCAGCCAAACAAGCAATAGAAAGACTCTTTGGAAGAGGTGAGTTTTACCATGCCGGGAAACTCGCCATAGAATTAGCTAAGCTAGGAGAACCCTCCCCTCGTTTAGAGGAAATTTTAGAGAAACATAAAATTTCAGAAAGAGAAAGAGAATACATAGAATTTTTTATCGCCAAATTATTAAGACAAAACAAGGATTTGGGAGAGGTAATTTTAGAATACCTGTCTTCTTTGAGAGCACAGAAAGAGAGGTTGAAAGAAATAAATGAAAATTTAAGAGAAGAAAAACAAATAAAAGACATTGAAGAATTTTTTAAAAAACATCAAGTCCAAATTGCTAATCTTCAAAGCATTGATTTGAAGTTTGGAGAAAGATTAATCGAAAGTTATGCCAAGAACTACGGTTTTCCAAGATTAAAGAAGTTTTTAGAGGATATAGTAGATTATCAAGATTTTAGTCCTCTGGCACAATCTTTTTCAAAGATTAGCAATTTAAACACAGAATATTTTGCCAGATTAATTGAGATAGTTTCCGCCTATCAAAGAGCGGGCTTGGAAGAAGAATTAAAAAAGCAATTAGAGTTGAGAAAAGAAAATAAAGCTAAAGAGTTAATTAGAGACTTGGGTCGAGAACTTTTAAAAGAATTTGCCAGAAAAATAGGAATTAAAGGCGAAATTGAAAAAGAATCTTTTGACAAATGGAATTTAATTTATCTGCCCAAATTGTTTACAGCCGAAAAGTTATACAAACTAGAAGCTAAAGAGTTTTTAAACCTAATAATAAAATTATCTTTTCAAGAAAAGAATTTCTTAGCTTCCCTTTTTGGAAAAATTGAAGGAAGTTATACAGAAAAGGAAAAAGAATGGTTAAAGGAAATCCAAAAATATAATTTGAAAGTAAAAGAAGAATTTGAAAAAGAAGGAATAGATTTCAATCTCTGGTTAAATTATCCAAAAAAAGAAAAGTTCTTTGTTGGTAAAAAACCAGAAGAAATTAAGGTAAAAAAGGAAGCGTTCCAGAGAGAATTATTAGAAAACATCAGAGCCCTTTTGGGTTCCTATCGAGAAAAAATACCGGGAATTTTAGATAAACAACAGGCAAAAAAACTTTTCAATAACACAATTAAAAAATACCAGCTTTCTTTAAAAGAAAAAGAAATTTATCATCCTAAAAAAGGAAAATTGTCTTTACGGGATCTTCAAATGTTTTTAGAAGATTTTATTCAACAAACAGAAAAGATTTTTGAAACAGAAAAAGATGAAACAAAAAAAGAAAGAATAGGAACAATTTTAGACCATTTCAAAGAATTGAAGAGAAGAATTCCTGATTTAGAAAAAGAAACAGGCAAAAAAGGTTACGAATTTGAAATTAAGCTTTGGCAAAGAGAACCGGGCTATGATATTTTTCAAGGGAACTATACCTCTTGCTGTGTGGCACTGGAAACTGGCAATCAAGCAATACTGGATTATTTAATAGATTCTGGTTTTCAAGTGGTTGAAGTAAGAAATGTTGCTTTAGATCAAACCATTGCTCAAACCTGGCTCTATTTTACTAAGGATTCCCACAAGAATTTGAATTTGGTTTTAGACAATATTGAAATAAACAAAGACTATCTGTTTGCTTCTAGAGAAATAAGGGAGGAAATTTTTAAATATTGCCAAAACTTGGCAAAGGAAGTTAGCAAAGGAAAAGTAAAAAGAATTCTTTTGGGGACAGTCTACAATGATGTCGAGACAAGCGATTTAGATTTAATTAAGCTTTCTCTAAGAAAAATAGGGGGTGCTCCCAGAGAAAGAGAGTATTTAGAGGCCTTAGGTCCCGGTTGGGTGGATCTTTCACAAAAAATTTCAAAAATTTCGTTTTTACGGAATCCTTCACAAGCAATTTCAAAAAAATTGTTTTTAGTCAAAGAATTTGGAGAAAAAGAAAAGAAAGTAAAAAAAGAATTTGAAATAGAAAGAGTGAAGGAATTCTCCCAAAAAGACCTCAGAGAAATTGAGGAGGTGGAAAAAGCTTCTTTTCCTCCAGCAATGCAATCTGATTTAGAAGATTTACGAGAAACCTTGCTTCAAAAAAAAGGAGTTCAAATAATTTTAAGAGAAAAAGGAGGAAAGATTCTAGGTTATTTGTCTTCAAAACCTCAAGATGTCGCTTATAAAGAATTAAAAGAATGGGATAAAGATTTTAAACCAAACAAAAAAGCCCTTTACGTAGAGTCAATTGCCATAAAGCCAGAAGCCAGAGGATTAAAAACGTTTTTGAATATGCTCAAAGAACTAAAAAAACAAGCAGCAGTAGAAGGATATGAAAAAATTTCTTGTCACGCCAGAGTTCAAAATGGATTATCGGATTTTCTCCAAAAAAGAGGAGCAAGGAAATTAAGGAGAATAGAGAATTGGCACAATTTTGGAGAACCCTTTGATTACTTGGAAATAGAGATTGAAAATATCAAGTAATGGGTTTTATGATTTTGTTTATCTTTTTTTATTCCGCCTTCAAGGAATTTTAGGTGTTAAAAAACAGATTTAAATTTATGATCACAGGATACCTAATTTATTCTTTCTTTCACTCTTTCTGGGGGAGAGCAGCAAATGTTAGCAATTGGAAGGGCTTTAATTCAAGATCCCGAACTATTGTTGCTTGATGAACCTTCTTTAGGATTAAGCCCTAAAATGCAGAAAGAGATTTTTGAAAAAATTAAAGAGATTAACAAAGAAGGAGTTTCTATAGTGATGGTAGAACAGAACGCAAAAAAAGCTGTAGAGATTGCTGACAAAACCTATGTTTTAGAAGATGGTAAAATCGCTTTAAAAGGCGGAAAAGAAATTCTTGAAGATAAAAGAATAAAAGAAATTTATTTTGGCGGAAGATAAAA
>CAZNFF010000012.1:0-12790 GCA_964572495.1 uncultured Candidatus Saccharibacteria bacterium | reverse complement strand
TTTCTTGACAAATTTTTTGTTTTTGGATACACTTTTTATGTCTTTAAATTTAGTTAGATTGTCTAATTATTAGATAAGCTAAATAAGTATCTATGAACAATAGCAAAGCAAACAGGAAAATAATAGATTATTTAATTTCTCTTATTTTCAAGACCGACCGTTTAATTTATAGGCAATTAAAAAAAGAAAAAAAGCAACTTGGTCCTTTTTCTATTTTGCGTTTAGAGGTTTTGCGCTACATTGCTGAAAAAAAGAATCCATTAATGAAAGAAGTTGCTGATTATTTTTGCATTACTCCGCCTTCAGTGACTTCATTGATTGATTCTCTTGTTAAGTCAAAGGTGGTGAAGAGAGTTTATGATGAAAACGATCGCCGAGTGATTCGTCTTTTTATTACTCCCAAAGGAAAAGAGGAACTTAAAAAAGGCATTAGGAGAATTAACAGCAATATGAAAAAAATTTTAAGCCAACTAAGTATAGAAGAATTAAAAAATCTTGTCAGGATTTTAGAAAAATTGTCAAAAATTTATGAAAAATCTAATTAAAAACAAAAAACATCAAAAGATATTTTTGGGTATTGCTGCTGCTCTCGGTTTAATAATTGGAGCTGGTTTGCTCTTTGCGGCAAAAGGGGGCAATTTTTTGTTTACCAAAAAAGCAAAAACTCCTTATCTTGCTGATATTAATTCTGAGCTTAATAAAAAAACGGTAACGGTTGAAACCAAAAAAGTATCTTTAGAGACTATTACTCAAGGAATTTCTGCCTCTGGAGTAACTGAGCCATTGAACAAGGTAAAGGTGAGTCCTAAGATCACGGCTAAGGTTGTGGCTGTCTATTTTAAAGAAGGAGATTGGGTTGAAGCCGGAAAAACCATGATTCAGCTAGAAAAAGATCAAACTTTACTAACCGCTTATGATAATGCTTTAACTAATTTAATCAATACTCGTGCTGCAGCAAAACAAGACATCCAGGCCGCTGAAGTTGCCGTGGAATCAGCCAAAGTGGCTTTAGCAAATGCAAAAAAAGCTTTAGAAAATACTCAGCTTAGCAGTGAACAAGCAATAGATGATGCTTATGTTAATGCTTTAAATATTGCTCGTAATGCTGTTTTGGTAGGGACTAGTGCTATTGTGACGGCAACTGAACTTCAATATAAATATTTTACTCTCGGTGGTCAAACTGCGGCTCGGATTGCTGAAAAAAAATCAAAAGCAGTGGAATTACTTTTAGGAGAACCAAATACCGCTCTCTGGGCTCCACAATTTATTATTTCTTTGGATGGAGGAGTAAAAAAAGAAGTTGAAGAAGCCACTTTAAATTTTTCTCGAAAAAAAGTTGACCAAATCTTGGAAGATATCATTCCGGCCCTGCAAGCAGTAAAAGATTTGTTAGCAGAAGTGAGAGCTGGATTAAATGAAAAACATATGGCTTTGGTTTCAGAAAAAAGTGCTGTTGATAATGCTCGGAGTGCGGTGGAATCTTCTCTTGCGGCTCTCTTTAGTGCTAAGCAAGGCATCCTTGATGCTAAATTGAGAAAAACCACTGCCATTGATACGGCTCAATCCTCTTATGAAAGCGCCAAAAAGCAACTTGAAGCCGCCCAGGCAAATTTACTCAGCGTGAAAAAACGAGCCGAGCTTCAAATTTCTGCTGCTCAAGCCCAGTTGGACTCTATCAAAGCCCAGCTGGATAATACTGTAATTAAAGCTCCGATTTCAGGTATTGTTAGTCAAAAATATATTGAAGTAGGGGAAATGGCAATCGCTGGCAATCCAGTAGCCGAAATTGTGGATACAAGAGAAATAGAAATTAAAGTTGCTTTAACTGAATTTGATATTGGCAAAGTTTTTGTTGGTCAGCAAGCCGAAGTGACCTTACCTGCTTATCCTAACAAGAAATTTATTGGGAAAGTTTATTATGTTAGTCCAGTAGCTGATCCAGTGAGCAAAAAATTCCCGGTCAAAATTAGATTAAAGAATCCTAATGGAGAGATTAAAGCCGGAATGGTGGCTGAAGTAAAAATTATTACCAAGAGACAAAAAAATGTTTTAGCAATTCCTAAATCAGCAGTATTTAAAGAAGGTGAAGTTGAAAAAGTTTATGTGGTAGAAAACTCAAGAGTTAAAATAAAAAATGTGAAAACCGAACCGATTGACGAAAACAGATTAAAAGTTTTAGAGGGTTTATCTGAAGGAGAAGAAATTATTGTTAATGGAAATTATGATTTGAAAGAAGGTCAGCTGGTAACAGTTAAAAATCAATAATTATGAAATTATCAGATTTCTCAGTCGAAAGACCAGTAACTGTCTTGATGATTACTTTAATCATCGTTGTTTTGGGTGTTTTATTTTTGAGCAAACTTGGTTTAGATTTATTGCCTGACATCAAGTATCCGATGGTTTCAGTAGTCACAACTTATCCGGGAGTAGCTTCAGAAGATATTGAAGAACTTTTAACTAAACCAATAGAAGACGCCGTAAGTATTATCAAAGGGGTAAAATCAGTTAAGTCCTTTTCTCAGGAAGGTATTTCAGTGGTAATGATTGAATTTGAATGGGGTATGGATTTAGACCTAGCGGCGCAGGATGTAAGAGATAAGATTAGTTTAATCGAAGATTTCTTACCAGAAGATGCTGATCGACCCTTGGTAGTGAAATTGGATGTTAAAGCAATGCCAGTTGTGGGTTATGGGGTTACTTCAAAAAGTTTAAATAGTTTAGAGCTGCGTCATTTTTTAGAAGATAATGTTAAAGACAAATTGGAGCGGCTTGACGGAGTAGCTTCGGTTCAGGTGATAGGGGGCCGGGAAAGAGAAATTTTAGTTAGTTTAAATAAAACATTATTGGAATCTTATGGACTAACTCAATCTCAAGTTGTTCAAGCGCTTCGTCAGGAAAATGTTAATATTTCTGGCGGTCATATTACTGAAGGAATTTATGAATTTACCTTGCGAACTCTTGGGGAATATGAAAACCTAGAAGAGATTAAAAATACTGTTCTTTGTGTAAGAAAAGGAAATCCAGTTTATCTTAAGGATGTAGCCGAAGTAAAAGATACCTACAAGGAGAAAAGAGATTTTAGTCGGACAAACAAAAAGGAAAGTGTTTTGCTGTTAGTCAATAAACAATCAGGAAGTAACACTAAAGAGGTAGTTGATAGAGTAATTAAAGAAGTATCAAAGTTGGAAAAAAATCTACCCAGTGATATAGAGTTTAATTTAGTTTTTGATCAAAGCAGGATCATTAAAAAAGCCACTGGTGCCGTAACCCAAAACGGGATTATTGGTGCGTTTTTAGCCGGCTTGTTTGTTTTTCTATTTTTAAGAAACTTAAGACCAACTTTAGCTGTGGTCATTGCTATTCCTTTATCCTTATTGGCTACTTTTATTCCTTTGTATGCCGCTGGCTATACTTTGAATATGATGACTTTGGGGGGTTTGGCTTTGGGAGCTGGAATGATGGTGGATTCAGCAGTGGTAGTAGTAGAAAATATCTATCGGCATTTGGAGCAAGGCAAAAAACGAAAAGAGGCAGCAAAAGTGGGTACTTCTGAAGTTGGAGCGGCAATTACTGCTTCTACTTTAACAACGATTGCGGTATTTTTTCCTCTTGTTCTTGGAAAAGGAATAGTTGGTCAGGTTTCTCGGGGATTGGCTTTAACTGTTTCTTTTGCTTTACTTTCTTCTTTATTTGTCGCTTTAACTATCGTCCCAGTGATGGCTTCAAAGATGTTTAAAAAGAAAGCAGCTGAAGGAGAGAAAAAAGCTTCAGGTAGCCAGAAGCTTGAGAAAATCCGAAATTATTACCGAAAAATTCTTGTTTGGGCTCTTGAACATCGTAAGAAGACCATTCTTTTTACTGTAGGGCTGTTTGTTTTGACTCTTTCTCTTATTCCATTCATTGGCACTGAATTTGTTCCTCTTGGCGATCGACCATCATTGATTTTACAATTAAAAATGCCTCCGGGCACTTCCTTGGAAGAAACTAGTAAAGTTACAGGACAGATAGAGGATGTTATTTTGAAGTTAAAAGATGTAGATAAGGTGAGTAGTTTTGGGGGTGCGTATAAAGGTAGCAAGATGGATATAGGAATGGGTTTTGGTTCGGGCCAGGTAAATGAAGCTACCATTATAATTAGATTGAAGGATAAAAAAGATCGTCAATTTTCCAGTCAAGAAATTCAGGAAATAATTAGAAAGAATCTGCCCAAAATCAAAGGAGCTGAAATTAGTTTTATGGATGTAGGTCAGCAAATGCTTACTGGAGGTAGTCCTATTGAAATAAAAATTTTTGGCAAGGACTTATCTCGATTAAAAAAGATTGGCGAGGAGATTGCTAAAAAGATCTCTAAAGTAGAAGGAATAAGGGATGTAAAAAGTAGTTTAGTTGAAAGTAAGCCAGAAATTGCTATTAAAGTTGATCGAGAAAAAGCCGCTCATCTAGGGCTTACCCCAGGTCAAATTGGAGCTGCGGTTAGAAATGCAGTCCAAGGAGTTGTTGCCACTACCCTTCGTCAAGCCGGAGAAGAAATTGATATTAGAGTCCAGTATCGTCCTGAAGATCGGCAGGATATTGAAGATATAAAGAGAATTACTATTTTTTCACCTTTAGGCAGACCTATTTTATTGGGACAAGTAGCGGAAGTATCAAAAAAGAAAGGTCCAGTTAAAATTGACCGAGAAGATCAATCAAGGGTAGTTTTAGTGACTGCAAATCTTGCTGGCAGAGATGTTGGCAGCGTTGTAAGAGATATCAAAAAAGAATTGGCTGATTATTCATTGCCACCTGGTTATTTTATTGAATATGGTGGTTCTTATAAAAAAATGAAAGAAAGTTTTAGAATATTAACTGGCGACTTAATTTTGGCAATTTTGTTGGTTTATATGGTAATGGCTTCGCAGTTTGAATCATTAGTTTATCCTTTTATCGTAATGTTTGAAATACCTTTGGCTTTCATTGGCGTTGGTTGGGCATTGTTTATCACTCGTCAAACACTATCTTTGCCTTCTTTTATGGGGATAATAATGCTTGCCGGTATTGTGGTAAATAACGCTATTGTTTTAATTGATTATGTTAATCAACTGCGCAAGAAAGGAATGGATGTAGTGAATGCTTTAATTGAAGGTGGCATGACTCGACTCAGACCAATTCTTATTACTTCTTTTACGACTATCTTTGGAATGCTGCCTATGGCTTTGTCTCAACAAGAAGGGTCAGAAATGATGAGACCGATGGCAATTAGCATCATTGGTGGTTTATTGGTTTCAATGATATTAACCCTTGTTGTTATTCCTGCTATTTATCTTTCTATAGAAAATCTTATTCGCCGACAGTAGTTTTTTGTGATAGAAAGACGCTTCTCTATTGACTTTTGATTTTTCAGTTTTATAATTTTTAAAATGTTAAAAAATTGCCCCGGTAGCTCAATTGGTAGAGCAGTGGCCTCTTAAGCCATTGGTTGGGGGTTCGAGTCCCTCTCGGGGCAGGCAAAAAATCTCTTTTAGTTCTTTTAAATTTAAGGTCTAGTTTTTCTCTCTTTTTATTTTTTATGCTCAAAATTGGCTTTTTAGGTGGTCAAGAAGAGGTCGGAAGGAATATGATTTTTTTTGAAGACTGGAGCCAGAAAAAACCTGGTGATATTTTGATTGTGGACTGTGGACTTCGCTTCCCTGAAGAAGATATGCCTGGGGTGGATTATATTATTCCTAATGTCGATTATTTGGTGAAAAACAAAGATCGAATTAAAGGAATGGTCATCACTCATGGTCATTATGATCATATTGGTGCCATTCCTTACCTTTTAGACCGCTTGGGCAATCCCACCATCTACACCGCGCCTTTAACCGCTGGCATCATCAAAAAAAGACAACAAGAATTTCCAGACGCTCCCAAACCAAACATTGAAATTTTTTACAAAAATTATCGTGGCAGAAAAGTTAAAATTGGAGTTTTTGAAGTTTTTCCTTTTCATGTCAACCACAACATTCCTGATTCAGTCGGACTGGCAATCAAAACCCCAGTTGGGCTCATTTTCCACTCTGGCGACTTTAAATTTGACTTCCATCCAGTTGGGGAGCGAAGATCTGATCCGGCTTTAATTACCCGCTTGGCTTCAAAAAAAGCGCTTCTTCTTTTAGCTGATTCTACTGGAGCTGAAAAGCCAGGTTTTTCTATTTCTGAAAAAGTAATTTATCAGAACTTAGAGCAGATTTTTGAAAAAGCTAAAGGAAGAATCATTGCCGCAACTTTTGCTTCTTTGATTTCCCGAATTCAGCAGCTGATTTGGCTTGGAGAAAAATTTGGGCGCTACATTGTCATTGATGGTTTAAGTATGCGAACCAATGTTGAGGTTTGCCGTCAACTTGGCTATCTTAAAATCAAAAAAGGAAGCTTAATTTCTCCAAAAGAAAGTTTAAGGCTTCCTCCAGAAAAAGTTTTAATTATCTGCACCGGTTCCCAAGCCGAAGATCAAGCCGTGCTTCAGCGAATTGCCAACAAAGAGCATAAATATTTCCAAATTGAACCTGGTGATACGGTAATTTTCTCTTCTTCAGTTATTCCTGGAAATGAAAGAGCGGTTCAAAATTTAAAAGATTCTTTAGCTCGCCAAGGAGCAAAAATTTATCATTATCAAATGATGGATATTCATGCTTCTGGTCATGCCTGCCAGGAAGATTTAAAACTTTTAATTTCTTTAATTCAGCCAAAATTTTTCATTCCTATCCATGGACAATACTCAATGCTTCAAGCCAATGCTGATCTTGCCAAAGAACTTGGCATTCCTGAGGAAAATATTGTTATTCCGATCAATGGTGACATCGTTGAATTAACTCCAGATTCAATTAAAATTTCAAAAGAAAAAGTTGAGGCTTCTTATGTTATGGTTGATGGGCTTGGAGTTGGTGATGTTGGAGAGGTAGTTTTAAGGGATCGAGAAATGCTTGCCAAAGATGGCATTTTTGTCATCATTGCCGTCATTGATTCTCGAATTGGAAAAGTTAAAGGTTCACCTGATATTATCTCCCGAGGTTTTGTTTATTTAAGAGAATCAAAAGAGCTTTTAGCTGAGGTAAGAAAGCTCACCAAAGAAATTGTTGCCAAAACTGCTTCTCGAGAGCGAACCAAAAATTGGGCTTATGTGAAAGCTAATTTAAGAGATAAAATTGGTGAGTTTCTTTATCAAAAAACCAAGCGTCGCCCCATGGTTCTTCCAGTAGTAATTGAAGTGTAAGAAATTCCAAATTCCAAATCCCAAATTCCAAACAATTCGGTCATTGGAATTTGGAATTTAATTGGAATTTGGTGCTTGGAATTTGGAATTTGGAATTTTATTATGTTAGTTATTTCTGGTATTCAACCAACTGGAAAAATTCATCTTGGAAACTATTTTGGCGCCATTAAACATTGGATTGAGCTTCAGCAAAAATATCGCTGTCTTTTTTTCATTGCTGATCTTCATGCCATGACCGAGCCTTACGAGGTAAAAGAATTAAAAAAAAGAGTTTATGATACTTTAGCCAGCCTCCTTGCTCTTGGAATTTCAGAAAAAAAATCAATTATCTTTCTTCAATCTCAAGTACCTTATCACTCTCAACTTTTCTGGATTTTAAATTGTGTCTGTCCTTGTGGTGATCTTTTTCGAATGACTCAATTTAAAGAAAAATCAAAGCAATTTGGAAAAGAAGGCATCAATGCTGGACTTTTAAACTATCCCGTTTTAATGGCCGCTGATATTTTGCTTTACAATGCCAACTTAGTTCCAGTAGGAAAAGATCAGCTTCAACATTTAGAGTTAACCCGAGAAATTGCTCGCCGCTTTAATCGAAGATTTAAAAAGATTTTCAAAGAACCTCAGCCAATCTTACATCCTTTAGGAGAAAAAATTTACTCTTTAACTGATCCCACCAAAAAGATGTCAAAATCTTTACCTGATGGCTGTCTTTTTGTTTTTGATTCTCCAAAAGAGATTAAAAGAAAAATTCTTGCAAGTGTCACCGATTCTGGAAGAGAGATCAAATTTTCACCCCAAACCAAACCCGGCATTTCTAATTTAATGAAAATCTATTCTCTGGTTGAAGGAAAATCAATTGAAGAAATTGAAAAAGAATTTTCTGGCAAAGGTTATTTTGAGTTTAAAAAGAAACTTGCCGCGGCTTTAATTTCTTATTTTGCTCCTTTCAGAAAAAAATATCTTGAGCTTAAAAAAAGAAAGGATTATCTTGAAAAAGTTTTAACTGAAGGTTCAAAAAAAGCTTCAAAGCTGGCTGAAAAAAATTTTCTTAAGATAAAAAAAGCCTGCGGGCTTTTATAAAAAATTGATTTTTTTCTTTTTTTGGATAGAATAAGGGAAAAATGCGCCTTTTAAGATCTTTTATTTTTCATTTTTGGGGCAATTTTTTAGGAATTTTGCTTTGCGATTATTTAATCAAAGGTTTTGATTTTTCGGGAAGTCTTTTTTGTTTAGCTGAAATTGCTCTATTTTTAACAATTTTTAATCTTATCTTTAAACCAATTCTTAAATTTCTCTTTTTGCCCTTGATTATTTTGACTTTAGGATTAGGATTAATTTTCATCAATGCTTTGGGTCTTTGGCTGGCAAGTAAAATTTTTGAAAGTTTATCAATTGAAGGAATTTTTCCTTTGATCCTTTCTACTCTCATTATTAGCATCATCAATTTATTCTTAATTTCCTTGGCAAAAGTGATAGATTAAAAAACCATGATAATGATCCATCAGATCAAACCGCTTCATAAAAGGAAAAAAGAAAAAAGAGTTGGTCGGGGTGGTAAAAGAGGCACTTATTCTGGAAGAGGTATTAAAGGTCAAAAAGCCCGCGCCGGAAGGAAAATTAAATCTGAAATAAAAGAGCTTATTTTAAGATTTCCTAAATTAAGAGGACTTGGCTTCAAAAAACCTCCAAAAGAAAAACCAGAAATTGTCAATCTTAAAAAAATTGAAGAAAAATTTAATGAAGGTGAAGTGGTTTCTCCTCAAACCTTATTTGAAAAAGGAATGGTTGAAGGAGAAGGCAAAAAGCCCCCAAAAAAGGTGAAAATTTTAGGAGTGGGAAATTTAACCAAAAAACTTATTTTCAAAGATTGTCTTTTTTCTGAAAGCGCCCGCCAAAAAATCATTGAAGCTGGCGGAAAAATTGAATAAAAACTTTTATGGAAGCGGTTATTAGATTTTTCAAATACAAAGATCTTCGAAATCGAGCCCTATATATCCTGGCACTCTTGGTTGTCTTTCGAATTTTAGCCTGTACTCCCATTCCTGGAGTTGATCTTTTAAAAATTCGCCATTTTTTTGAGAGCAATCAATTTTTAGGACTTTTAAATCTTTTCTCTGGGGGTGCCATGAGAAACTTTTCTTTGGCAATGCTTGGCGTCGGTCCTTATATTACCGCAGTGATTATTATGCAACTTTTAACTTTAATTTTTCCGCGCTTAAAAGAAATGTATTATGAGGAAGGTGAAGCTGGACGAGCCAAGTTTAATCGTTACTGTCGCTATTTAACCGTTCCTTTAGCCGCAATTCAAGGTTTTGGTTTTCTAAATTTTTTAAGAGTTCAGGGGATTTATCAGCCCGAAAGCTGGTTTGTGATTTTAGAAGATGTGATTTTAGTGGTTGGCGGAACCATTTTTTTGATGTGGCTTGGCGAGCTGATTACCCAAAAAAATCTTGGCAACGGTATTTCCATCATCATCTTTGCCGGAATTGTTGCTGGCTGGCCCCAAAGAATTAGAGGCGCTATTTTAAGTTTTTCTCCTGAAAAAACTTCAATTTATTTAGCTTTTTTTATAATGGCACTTCTTGTCATTGCCGGAATTGTGATTGTTAATGAAGCTGAAAGAAGAATTCCGATTACTTATGCTAAAAGGGTGAGGGGAATGAGAATGTATGGTGGAGTTTCAACTTATCTTCCTATAAAAATCAACCAGGCTGGAGTTATTCCTATCATCTTTGCTTTAGCCGTGGTTCTTTTTCCTCAATTTTTAGTTCAAGTTTTAAGTGGTATTGATAATGTTGTAGCTCAAAAAATTTCAGAAGCCTGTCTGGCTTTTTTGAGAAACAACTGGCTTTATGGCATTGTTTATTTCCTTTTAGTTTTTGGCTTTACTTATTTTTACACTTTAGTGACTTTTGATCCCAAAGAAATTGCCCAAAATCTTCAGCGCTGGGGTGGCTTTATTCCTGGCATCCGACCCGGTCCCCAAACCGCAGAATTTTTAAAAAAAGTAATTTATCGGACCACTTTTGTTGGCGGTCTTTTCTTAGGTTTTGTGGCAGTTTTGCCTTTAATCACCCAAAGCCTTACCGGAAGCCGGATTCTTTCCATTGGTGGCACTTCAATTTTGATCGTTGTGGCAGTGGTGATTGAAATTATTAACCAAGTAAAAGCTGAGCTTGCTATGAGAGAGTACTAAAATTTTATGAAAGAAATTTTCTGGATTTTTCTTCTCTCAATGCTTCCCATCTCCGAGCTTCGCGGCGCCATCCCCCTGGGCTACTTCCTTTATCATTTCCCTCTTTTTAAAGTTTTCCTTATTTCAATTTCAGGAAATATTTTCATTACCTTAATTTTGCTTTTAATTTTAAATAAAATTTCCCAATTTTTAGAAAAAGAAAAAAATCCCTTAAAAAATTTTTGGAAAGCTCTTTTGGGTCATTATTATCAAAAACATCAAAAAACAATTGAAATTTTAGGAGAACTTGCTTTGGTAGTTTTTGTGGCTTTTCCTTTGCCTTTCACTGGTGCCTGGAGCGCTGCTTTAATTGCTTTCATTTTTGGTATCCCATTTAAAAAAGCTTTTCCTTTAATTTCTTTGGGAATTATTCTTGCCGGCTTAATTGTTTCTTTCCTTTGCCTTCAAAGCCAAAAATTAATCTAAAAAACTATGGCAAAAAGATGCCGGATCTGCCAAAAAAAGGCTTTTATCTATTTAAGATATGCCAATTTAGCTTTATGTAAGGAGCATTTCATTCAAAGAACCGAAAAGGTGGTTAAAGAAACGATTGAAAAATTTAAAATGTTTTCCCCTCAAGACAAAATCCTAGTTGCCGTCTCTGGTGGAAAAGATTCTTTGGTTTTATGGCATATTTTGGGAAAATTAGGTTTTAAAGCTGATGGGGTCCATCTTGATCTTGGTATTGGTGAATTTTCTTCTCTTTCTTTAAAACTTTCCCAAAAGTTCAGTGAAACTCATCAATTTAATTTAAAAGTTGTTTCCGCCAAAGAAGTTCTTGGCGCCTCTTTAGAAGAGCTTTTTAAAAAAAGCAAAGAAAAACCTTGTAGTCTTTGCGGCACGGTTAAAAGACATCTTTTAAATGAATTTGCTTACAAAGAAGGTTATTCGGTGCTTTTAACTGGTCATCATTTAGATGATGAAACCGCCCGGCTTTTAGGTAATCTTTTAAACTGGGAAATTGATTATATCTGGCGGCAGTTTCCGGTGCTTCCTCAAGAAGGAAGATTGGTAAAAAGAGCCAAGCCTTTGGTTTTTCTTTCCAAAAAAGAAATTGAAACCTATGCCCAGCTTGAAGGAATTGAATATCTTCAGGTAAAATGCCCTTATTCCAGAGGCTCAAAACTTCATTTTCTTTCTGACATCATGGATGAAATTGAAAAACATTTTCCTTCTTCAAAATTGAGATTTTTAAAAGGTTTTTATAAACTTAGAAAAATCTTTTATCCCAAAAAGCCAATTAAACTTTTTGAATGTCCTTCTTGTAAAATGCCAACCACTTCTGAAGGTCTTTGCCGCTTCTGCCGCTTAAAAGAAAGAATTAGCCATGGAGAAAACTTTAAAACCAATTGAATATGGAGAGGCGGTGCTTCTTTGGGATGAGGAAGAAAAAAAGACCTATCTTTTTGTCCTTGAAAAAAACGCCTCTTTTTGCAGCCACCGGGGCAAAATTTCCCATGATGAAATCGCAGGTAAGCTTGAAGGAAGCTTAATTTTTTCTTCAACCAAAGCCCCATTTCGGGTTTTTCGCCCCTTGGTTTGGGATCAGATGATGAAAGTTGAAAGAAAAACTCAAATTATCTATCCCAAAGATGCCGGCTGGCTTGCTTTGGCTTTAGATTTAAAACCAGGAATGAAAGTCATTGAAATTGGCACTGGCTCTGGAGCCTTTACTATTCTTTTAGCTCAGCTAGTTGGCAAGGAAGGAAAAGTTTATACTTTTGATCGTCGCAAAGATTTTCTTGAAAATGCTTTAAAAAACATTAAAAGAGCCGGACTTTTAGATCGAGTCGTGGCAAGCCAACTTGAAGCCGGAGAAGATTTTCCAGTCAAAAATGTTGATGCCGTTTTTTTGGATCTTCCCGAGCCTTGGATTGCGGTTAAACCTGCTTGGGAAGCGCTTCTTCCGGGAAGACCTTTAGCTTCAATTCTTCCTACTTGCCAACAACTTCAGCAAATGGTAAAAAGTTTAAAAGAAAATAAATTTGGGGTAATTAAAGTCATTGAACTTCTTGAAAGAAAAATTTTAGTTCGGGAAAAAGAAGGCGTCCGTCCTTTTGAAAGAATGGTTGGCTTTACCGGCTATCTTATCTCAGCCCGAAAACTGATTTAAAAATTAAAGTTGACATCTTTTTTACTCTTTTTAAAATTAATTACAGCTTTTTCCGGGGTAGTTCAGCGGTAGAACGCCTGGCTGTTAACCAGGATGTCGCAGGTTCGAATCCTGCCCCCGGAGCCAAATTAGGGATTGAAAATATTTTCCTTGCAATCCGCCCAAAAGGCGGAGTTTTTGTTTTTGAGTGGATAAAAGAGAAGAAAGTTAA
>CAZNFF010000011.1:0-14281 GCA_964572495.1 uncultured Candidatus Saccharibacteria bacterium | reverse complement strand
TTTCAATTTCTTCAATTATTTTATCATGAAAAGCATCAATAAGATAAGGATTTTTGGTTTTTTGGACCTCTTTGATAGTCTTAAAAAGACCTTCTCTTTTTGATTTTTCCAAAAAATAATTAAGCTCTCTTAAAGAAAACTCTTTTTTTCTTTCTTTTTCAACCTTTTCTTCTTCCACCTTAAAAATCTCCTTTTTCAAAATTTCTTTTTTTGAAGGAACCTCTTTTCCTTCTTCAAGATACCTCCTTTCAATTTTTCCAATTCTTTCTTTTAAATTTTCAATTTCTCTTTCAAATTTAGGAAGAAATTTTTCTTTCATTATTCATTTGAGATTACGTAATTAAAATCTGGTATCAAGAATGGCTAAAAAGTGGTAAAGAAAAATTCTCTTTCCACTAATCATTTTTTTGACTATGAAAAAGTTTGCATTGAAGAAATACTTCTTTACTTCCAACTTTCAGGCTTTTTCGGTAATTATTTTTAAGTCTTGTTTAAAATTATTTCATTATTTCCAGTTCTTCACCACGCCTTCTGCTATTATTTGCATAAGTTGCTCTTCAGTAATCCCATATTTTTTGGCAATTTCTTTTTTATGTGTTGTGATAACTAAATCGTAGAACGCTAGTTGTCTTTCAAGTTGCTGTTTTTCTTCCTCCTGAAACTGCCCTCTTAAAGCCGCACTACTTATCCACCCCTCACCAATCCCTTGAGCGTTTACATAATACCAAGGAGTGCCTTGCTTAATCACAACTTGCAGAATTTCAATAGTCTCTCCTGCTGGAATATACATTACTTCTCCTAATGCCGCTATTGGATTAGTTGGTTCTAACTCTGGCATAAGTGGAGTTTCTTTTGAAAGTTTATATTTTTTTCCTACTTGAAGATGCTCATAATAAGGTGTAGGATATTTTTCTTGAGCCTCTTTAAAGGCTTTGTCTTCAGCTTGAAGTATTTCTAGAAAAATCTCTTTTCGTTTTTCTTCGGATAAATTAGTTACTTTCGATGGAGCCGTTTTTTCTTTTTGTGTGATTTTCTGTTGAACCTGGGGTTGGCTTAAGTTTGGCTTTGTTTCTTCATTTCCTCCCGCAAGAATTATAATAAAAACCGCCACCCCGATAATCGCCCAAAACCACCATTTCTTCCAAATTGGCTTGGTTGATTTTTGGGAATTTACTTCATTAGTCATAAACTCTTAAAATTCAAAGCGACCTTTCCGGTAGTTTTTAGTGCAACTCTAAAAACAAACCAATTTTGTTGTGGGCAGGGAGGGATTCGAACCCCCGAAGGCACAAGGCCAGTAGGTTTACAGCCTACCCCGTTTGGCCGCTCCGGCACCTGCCCTAAAAACTAAGAGCCAGCGACAGGACTCGAACCTGCAACCTGCTGCTTACAAAGCAGCCGCTCTACCAATTGAGCTACGCTGGCTCATTTGATTTTTTTCTCCTTTTAATTTTTTTAACTTTCTTTAACTTTTCAAAAGGAAATTTTGATTTTTCCTTTTCCTTTTTTAAAGCTTCAAGCCAAAAAGATATTTGATTTTCAATTTTAAGCAAAACAATCTTAATTTTCCTTAAAAAAATCTCAAGCAGATTTTTTGAAATCTCATCCCACTCCTCCAAGCTTTTTCCTAAAAATCTTTCTTCTTTTAATTCCTCTTTTTTCTCTTTAGAGGAAACTTCTTCAAAAAGCACCAATCTTCTTAAAATAAGAAAAGTAATCACCGCTAAACTTGCCAAAATTAAAGTTAAACTTATCAGATCAACCATTTTTTAAACCTCAAAACGAGCGAAATCAAGAATAGTAATGTTTTCTCCAAGTTTGGAAATATATTCTTTTATCACATCTTTCACTTTTCTCTCTGGATCTTTAATATAAGGTTGTTCCAAAAGACAAATTTCTTCAAATCTTTTTTGGAGTTTTCCTTCAACAATTTTTTCCATAATCTCTTTTGGTTTTCCTAAATCTTTTATTTCTTCTAAATAAATTTCTTTCATCTCTTTTAAAACATTTTCAGGAATAGTCTCCGGAGAAATATAACTTGGATTCATCGCGGCAATCTGAAGCGCCAGGTTATGAGCCAGTTCCAAAAAAAGCTCATTTTTGGTGACAAAATCAGTCTCAGCGGCAATTTTAAGCAAAACCCCAATTTTTCGATTGGGATGAAGATAAGTTTCAATAATTGCCGCCTTGGCTTCTCTTTCTTTCTTTTTTTCAGCAATTTTAATCCCTTCTTTTTTTAAAATTTCTTTGGCTTTCTCTAAATCTCCGCCAGCTTCTTCCAGGGCTTTTTTACATTTTTCAAGAGAAATTTGAGTTTCCTCTCTTAGCTGTTTTAAAACTGAAAGGTCAATCTTCATCAATTTTTATCTTAAAGTAAAACTTTAAAAAAGTCAATAAAAAATTTAGGTTTCTTTTTCTTGAGGTTCTTGAGGTTCTTCTTTTGGTTTTCGATATTTTTCAATTACCTCTGAAAGCTTATTTAAAACAAATTCAATTGCTTTTTTTGATTCATCATTTCCGGGAATGACAATATCAATTGGCTCAGGATTGCCATCAACATCAACCATTGCCATTACTGGAATGCCAACTTTATTCGCTTCTTTGATAGCAATTTGATGATTAGGAAAAGAAACATTTATCACTAAAAGAAGATCAGGTAATTTTTCCATCATTTTAATACCCCCAAAGTTCTTATAAAGCCTTTTAAGTTCTCTTTCAAAATCAAGTTGCTCTTTTCGGGAATACTTTTTAAGCTCTCCTTTTTCTTTTTGCTCCTCAAGCTCGCGGAAATATTTCAATCTTTGGGAAATTACTTGAAAATTAGTAAAAGTCCCACCAATCCATCTTTGAATGACATAAGGAAAATCAAATTTTTGAGCCATTTTTAAAACAGGCTCGCGCGCTGGTGGTGTAGTGCCAACTAAAAGAATGGTAAAGTCAGGATTTTCTTTCATTTTTTCTTCAAGATATTCTTTTGCTTTCTCAATTCCTTGATAAATCTTTCTTAAATCAATTACGGTAACATTTGACTTCAAACCTTCAATGTACTCTCTCATTTTAGGATGAACCTTTGAAGGAAGATGCCCCCAATAAATTCCAGATTCAAGCATGGCTTCAAAATCTTCTTTAGGGATACCAAAAGAAGCCGCGGGGCTTTGGGCTGAAATTTGCTGAGAAATTTCCTTTTGAATTGTCTTTTCAACCTCCTCCATTTTAGAAACTGAAAAGATTTTATCCAAAAAAAGAAAAAAATCAAACTTCCCTTGCTTTAAAAAGCCAAAAAGTTAGAATTGTATCCAAAAATGGATTTTTCTTTATTAAATGAAAATCAAAAAAAGGCAGTTAAAATTTTGGAAGGACCAATGCTGATTTTAGCTGGCGCTGGTTCGGGAAAAACCAGAACCATTGCTTTTAAAATTGCTTATTTAATTGAAAAAGGGATCCCTCCAGAAAATATCTTGGCGTTAACTTTCACCAACAAAGCCGCGCTTGAAATGAAAAAAAGAATTGAAAGTTTAATTTCCAAAAAAATTTCTCTTGGCTTCTGTGGCACTTTTCATTCTTTGGGAGCTAAAATTTTAAGAGAAAATCATAAAGTCGTAAAAAAATATTTTTCTCGAGATAAAAATTTTACTATTTTTGATGAAAGTGATTCTTTAAGCCTTTTGAAAAAAATCACCAAAGAACTTGAGCTTCCTTCAGAAAATTTTCCTCCTTCCAAAGTTTTAAGTTATATCAACTTTGCCAAAACTCACCTTTTAGATGAAAATGATTTTTCTAATTCAGCCACTGAATTTTTTGAAAGAGAAGTCGCTAAAATTTATCGAAAATATGAAGAAAAATTAAAACAGCTGAATGCTTTTGATTTTGATGATTTAATTTTCCGTCCGGTTCAGCTCTTTTTAAAAAACAAAGAAATTTTAGAAAAATATCAGGAAAGGTTTCGCTATATTTTAATTGATGAATATCAAGATACCAACTACTCTCAATATCTTTTGGTAAAACTTTTGGCTTCAAAATACAAAAATATCTGCGCTGTCGGTGATGATCAACAAGCCATTTATGGTTTTCGATTTGCCGATTTTCGAAACATTCTAAATTTTGAAAAAGATTTTGAAGGCGCCAAGGTAATTTTTTTAGAAGAAAATTATCGCTCCCATCAAAAAATTTTAGATGCTGCCAATGCTTTAATTTCCTTTAATCGCTATCAGAAACCAAAATTTCTTTTTTCAAGAAAAAAGGAAGGACCAAAGCCAAAGGTAATCTATCTTTCCGATGAAACTGAAGAAGCTAACTTTGTGGCTCAAAAAATTTCAGAATATTTGGAAAAGGGGGTACCCAAAAAAGAAATTGCCGTTTTTTTCAGAATTTCCGCTCTTTCTCGCACCATTGAAAATGCTTTAATTTTTTATCAAATCCCTTACCAAGTTGTTGGAGGTTTAAAATTTTTTGAGCGAAAGGAAATTAAAGATATTTTGTCCTATCTTCGTTTAATTTTAAATCCCAATGATTTTCTTTCACTTGAAAGAGTCATTAACCTTCCACCTCGGGGCATTGGAAAAAAAGCTTTAGAAAAAATTTTAAAAAAAGATAAAAAAATTTTAGAAAAAAAAGAAGTGAAAGAGTTTTTCTCTTTTCTTAAAAAAGCTCAAAAGTTTGCTTCAAGCCACTCTCTTTCAAGTCTAATTGAATTTATCTTAAAAGAAAGTGGCTATGAAAAATTTCTTTGGGAAAAAGAAAAAGAACCAGAAATAAGACTTGAAAACATCAAAGAGCTTTTATCTTATGCCAAATCATTTGAAAACCTTCCTCCTCAAAAAGCTTTAGAGGCTTTCTTAGAAAGCGTTTCTCTTTTTCAAGAGCAAGATGAGCTTCTTCATCAAAAAGATGCCGTTAATTTAATGACAATTCATTCGGCTAAAGGATTAGAATTTGAAATTGTCTTTTTAATTGGTATGGAACAAGGCATTTTTCCTCACTGGAAGTCTTTAAGATCAGAAGAAGAACTTGAAGAAGAAAGAAGGCTTTGCTATGTTGCCTTAACTCGAGCCAAAAATAAGCTTTATCTTTTAACCACTGAAAAAAGGCTTTTATTTGGAAATCTTATTTTAAATGAACCTTCTCAATTTTTAGGAGAAATTCCAAATGAGCTTGTAATTTTTGAAGATCGACGAAGTTATCTATGAAGCCAAAAAAATCTTTAGGTCAACATTTTTTAAAAAGTCGCTTTTATTTAAGATTGATTGCCAAAAGCCTTGAAATTAGAAAGGATGATGTCATTCTTGAAATTGGAGCTGGAGAAGGAAATTTAACTAAATTTTTAAAAAAAGCTAAAAAAGTCATTGCCATTGAAATTGATCCAAAACTGATTGAAAAACTAAAGGAAAAAAGAATTGAAAATTTAGAAATTATTGAAAAAGATATCAGAGAAATTGATCTTGAGGCTTTAATAAAAAAATATCAAATTAACAAAATCTGTGGCAATATTCCTTATTATCTTTCTGGTTTTCTTTTAAGAAAAATTCTTGAGCTAGAAAATCTCCCTGAGATTTTAGTCTTTTTACTTCAAAAAGAATTAGCCCAAAAAATTGCTTCAAAAGAAAAAGAAAATTTTCTTTCCTTAGCTTTTAAATTGATTGGAGAAGTAAAAATTGTTGCTTTGGTGGAAAAAAATCACTTTTTTCCTAAACCAAAAGTTGATTCGGCAATTTTAAAAATTAAATTTTTTTCTTCTCAAAAACCAGTTAAGTTCAAAAAAAGCTTTTATGAATTTTTAAAACTTGGTTTTCGGCAGCCAAGAAAATTTTTAATTTCAAATCTTAAAGAAAAATATCCTCAAAAAAAACTTGAGGAAATTTTCAAAACCCTCAATTTTCCTTTAAACCTCCGAGCTCATCAGCTTAAGTTAAATCAGTGGCTTGATTTATTTAAAAAAATCGAAGAGAAAAAATGAGCGCAAAACTCAAAGCGCAAAGCGCAAAAGTAATTTGTTAAAATTCCAAATTCCAAATCACAAATTCCAATTTCCAAATTCCAATTATTTTTTTGCTTTACACTTTAAGTTTTTAAGGTATAATTTTCCAATGAAATCTTTAAAATTTAAATCATCAAAACTGCCTTCGTTTTTTAAACCCATATTATGGAGTTATGATTTCTCTTCTCTTGATTTAGCTATGGCAATTGGAAGCATTGGAAATGGATTGTAAAAACTTATGGGAAAAAAGAAGTCAAGCGAGTGATTCAAAATACGCCAGCTAGTGAATTCAGAAAAAGTGCCTTAAAATTAATTTGTCTTCTATTAGGAATAAAAAAATTAAAATATGCATCTCGAAGCGATAAATTCAGAAGGACAAAAAATTTGAGACACCGCTTTGGCTTTACAAAAAAGAAATAAAAATGACTGAAGAAAAAAAACCAAAAAATTTAATGGCAGTGGTTGAAGGAATTCTTTTTGTGGCTGGCGCGCCTCAAAGAATCGCCAAAATTGCCAAGGTCATTGGAAAAGATATTATTGAAACCAAAAAAATTTTAGAAGAGTTAAAAGAAGAGTATCAAAAAGAAAATCGGGGACTGGATTTGATTTTTCTTGAAGATAAAGTTCAGCTAGTTTCCTCTCCTTCAATTTCTTTTTATATCCAGAAATTTTTAGAAAAAGACTTTTCAGAAGAACTTTCTTTTCCTTTGCTGGAAACCTTAGCGATTTTGGCTTATAAAGGACCAATGACCCGACATCAGGTTGAAGAGATTCGTGGCGTAAATTCGGTTTATGCTTTAAGAGCCTTATGTCTAAGAGGCTTAGTTGAAAGAGAACCTCATCCAGAAATTCCTCGAGCTTATCTTTATAAAGTTAGCTTTGAGCTTTTAAAACATCTTGGAATTAGCTCTTTAAAGGAATTACCTGATTATGAAAAATTCTCTTCTTAACAGCCTTTTAAGCTATTTTTTGGCAATTTTCCTTTTAACCTTAGTGAGCTTTCAAGCTCATCCTTCTTTAAAACTTTCTTCAACCGCCTCTTTTAAAAAAGAAAAAAATTCACTTGAAAATTTTGAACCTAAAAAAACTTTAGATTTTTTTGCTGGAAATCTAAATTTAAAAGCTATTCCCTTTAAAAACCTTTTGAAAAAAGAAAAAACCTTCTCTCAAAAAAAACCTCCAAGAGCTTTCTTAAAAGAAAGGCTAAAGCCTTCTTTTCCTTCAAAAATTAACTTGTCAGCTCAAATTTCAGCTCAAGCTGCTTTAGCAATTGAACCAAAAACAAATTTTGTTTTCTTTGAAAAAAATTCTTTAAAAACTTTACCTTTAGCTTCGATTACTAAATTAATGACCGCCTATGTAGCTTTAAAATATTTTCCTGAAAATCTTGTCTTAGAAGTTCCAGAAGGAATTGAAAAAATTGAAACTTCAAAAGGAAAACTTGATCCAAAAGATAAATTTTACCTAAAAGATCTGGTTTATTTGATGCTTCTTGTCTCCTCAAATCAAGCTGCCTATACCCTTCAAAAAGACCTCAATCTCGTTCCTTTAATGAACCTTGAAGCAAAAAGACTTGGTCTTAAACAAACCTTTTTTGAGGACGCCTCTGGTTTAAGTGAAAAAAATGTCTCTTCTGCTAAAGACATCGCTGTTTTGGTTTATTTTCTTTTAAAGCAAAAACCAGAAATTTTTGAGATTGAAAAAACCAAAGAAATCAAAATTACTTCTTTTAAAGGAAAAGTTTATCATTTAAAAAACAACCATCCTTTTATTAATTTCCCTAATTTTCTTGGTGGCAAAACCGGAACCCTTTCTTTATCTTTTCAAAATTTAGTTTCTGTTTTTAAAATTAAAGAAAAAATTATTGTCATTGTAGTTTTAGGTTCAAAAGATCGATTTAAAGACAGCCAAAAAATTTTAACCCAGATTTTAAAGGAAAACTAAATCATCTATGGAAGCCTTTGAACTTATTCGAATCTTTACTTTTTTCACCTTAAGCTTTCTTTTAGCAAAATTTTTAACTCCTTTTTGCTTTAAATTAATTTTAAAACTTAACTTAAAAAAACATATTAAAAAAGAAAATGCTCCAATTTATAGCTCGCTTCACCTTCACAAAGAAGGCACTCCAACTTGCGGTGGAATTATTGTCTGGCTTTCGGCGGCAATTTTAATTTTTCTTATTTTTGTTTTAGGAAAAATTTTTGATGGCTTTTTTAAAGCTTTGGATCCAATTAACCGCGCCCAAACCTATCTTCCAATGGCAGCTTTTTTTGGAGCCGCAATTTTAGGACTAATTGATGATCTTTTAGGCATCTTGGGCTATGATCGAAAAATCATCACCGTTCCCAGAAAAATTTTTATCTATTCTTTAATTGCCTTTGTTGGCGCTCTTTGGTTTTATTTAAAGCTTGATTGGGATGTGATCTATCTTCCAATTTTAGGACTTTTCCATTTTTCCTGGCTTTATATCTTCCTTTTTGCTTTGGTAATGATTTTCTGTGCTTTTTCTTCTAATGAAACCGATGGACTTGATGGACTTTGTGGTGGCACCATGCTTATTTCTTACATTCCTTTAATTGTTTTTTCTTTCTGCCTTCATCGTTATGACCTGGCCGCTTTTTTGGCAATTATTGTTGGAGCTTTGGTGGCTTTTCTTTGGGAAAATGTCTATCCGGCAAAATTTTTTGGTGGCGATACCCTCTCAATGAGTCTTGGAATTTGTTTTGGGGTGGTTTTGATGCTCACCAATACCTTATGGCTTCTGCCCTTTTTAGGAATTGTTTTCTTTTTAGAATCAGGCTCGGTTATCCTGCAGCTTTTTTCAAAAAAGTTTTTTAAAAGAAAAATTTTTATTTCAACTCCAATTCACCATCATTTTGAAGCTCAAGGAATTTCAGAGCCAAAAATTGTTTTTTGGTTTTGGATCATCCAAGCGATCGGCTCCTCTTTAGCTTTAATCTTTTTCTTTTTAGACAAATTTATCTAAATCAATTAAAATAAAATCGATGAAAGAGTATCTTTTTTTAGGCTTGCTTCAAGGAATTTTTGAATGGCTCCCAATTTCAAGTGAAGGCATTGTTTCTTTATTTTCTTCTTTTTTAAAAATGCCAAATCCAATTGATTTGGCACTTTATCTTCATCTTGGCACTCTTTTTTCAGCCATTATTTATTTTTATCATGACTGGAAAAAAATTATTTTTTTAAAAGATAAAAAAACTTTCAACTTTTTGTTAAAAACAACTTTAATTTCTCTTTTAGTAGGCGGGTTTTTTTACTTTTTGATTAAAGATTTTTCTTTTGGAGGAAGTTTTTTGATTTTGATGGGCGCCGGGCTTTTTTTAACTGGCTTCTTTCACAAAAAAAGCTTTTCTTTTAAAATTGATTTTGAAAAATTAGCTTTTTTAGTTGGATTTCTTCAAGGGCTTTCAGTTATTCCTGGAGTCTCTCGATCTGGTGCAACTATTTTTGGTCTTTCTTTAAGCTCTCTTCCACCAAAACAAATCTTAAAACTTTCCTATCTTCTTTCTGTCCCAGTGGTTCTTTTTGGCTCAATTTTTCTTTCTTTAAAAAATCCTTTCTTTTTTTCCAAAGAGGTTATCTTCTCTTCTTTAGTGGCTTTTCTAACTGGACTTTTAAGCTTAAAATTTTTATTAAAGGTCGCTTCAAAATTAAATTTTTCTAAATTTTGTTTTATCTTTGGTCTTCTTTGCCTTCTTGGAGGATTAATTGAATTTTTAAAATGAAAAAAATCATTGTCTTTAACTGGAAAATGAATCCGGAAAAAGAAATTGAGGCTCAAAAACTGGCTCAAGCCGTAGAAAAGTCAAAAACTTCTCAATTTGAAGTCATTATTTGCCCTCCTTTTGTTTATCTTGAAAGCTTAATCAAAAAATTCAAAAATCTAAAATTTGGGGCTCAAAACTGCTTCTGGGAAGAAAAAGGAGCCTTTACCGGAGAAATTTCTCCAAAAATGCTTAAAAATTTGAAAGTAAAATTTGTCATCTTAGGACATTCGGAAAGAAGAAAATATCTTAAAGAAAATGAAATCGAAATTGGAAAAAAGCTAAAAGCGGCGATAAAAAATAAATTAATCCCAATTTTTTGCCTTGGAGAAAGCCTTAAAGAAAGAGAAAAAAATTTAACCCAAAAAGTTTTGAAAAGACAGCTTCTTTCTTTAAAAGAAATTAAAGAAATAAAAAAACCAAAACTTTTAATTGCTTATGAACCAGTCTGGGCAATTGGCACTGGAAAAACCTGCCCTCCAGAAGAAGCGGTAAAAGTGATCCTTTATCTCAAAAAAATTTTAAATTCTTTTTTTAAATCAAAACCTTCTTTAGCTTTTCTTTATGGCGGTTCAGTTAATTCAAAAAATATCAAAGAATTTTTAAAACAAAAAGAAATTGATGGCGTTTTAGTTGGCGGGGCTTCCTTAAAAGAAAAAGAAATTTCTTTAATGCTTTCAAAATGAAAATCCTTCTTTTTAAAACCAAATCACCTTTTAAAGCTGGCTTTTTGCTGGCTTTCCTTTCTTTAATTTCAGCGCTCCTTGGAGTCTTAAGAGATGCTCTTTTGGCTTCCACTTTTGGAGCTTCAAGAGAGCTTGATCTTTATTATGCTTCGTTTCGAATCCCTGATTTTTTATATTCCATTTTGATTTTTGGTGCCACTTCTGCCGCTTTCATTCCTCTTTTCAATCAACTTTTAAAAAAGGATCCAAACAAAGCTTTCCTTTTTGCCAATCAATTTTTAAGGTTTATTTTTTTAATTTTACTTGGCGCTTCTTGCCTGCTTTTCTTTTTAACTCCATTTTTGGTTAAAAAAATCATTGTTCCAGGTTTTGATTTGAATTCTCAAAAAGAAGTTATCTTTTTTAGCCGACTTTTACTTTTTCAATTTATCTTGCTTGGTATCTCTTCAGTTTTTGGAAGTTTGCTTCAAAGCTTTGAAAGATTTTTCTTATCAGGGCTAGCTCCAATTTTTTATAATCTAGGCATTCTTTTTGGAATTTTAATTTTTTCAAAATTTTTTGGTATTTTAGGAGTGGTTTTAGGAGTAATTTTTGGAGCTTTTCTTCATTTTTTAATTCAATTTTTAGGAGCAAAAAAACTTGGTTTTTCTTTTAAATTAAAATCAGAAAAAATTTTTTCTTTCAAAAAAATTTTTAATCTTTTCTTGCCAAGATCGCTTTCACTTTTTTCTCGTCAAATTAGCTTAGTTATTATCACTGCCTTAGCTTCCACCATTGGCTTTGGCGCCCTTTCTATTTTTAACTTAGTTCAAAATCTAACCTTTTTTGGTGCCAATTTGATAGGAGCTTCTTTTGCCATGGCGGCTTTTCCAAAACTTTCTCGTTTAAAAGAAGAAAAAATTGCTTTTAAAAAATTTTTTGAAAAGTTTTTTTTGAAAATCTTTCTTATTCTTTTTCTTTTGACTTTGTTTTATCTTCTATTTGGAAAATTTATTTTAAAACTTGTTTTGGCTCATGGAAAATTTCTTCCTTCTTTTGATCTAGCTTTAAAAGTTTTAATGATTTTTTCTTTAGGCATCATTCCTTGGGGAAGCGCCCCGATTTTGGTAAGAGCTTTTTTTGCATTAGAAGATTCTCTTACTCCCTTTTTAATTGGCATTTTTTCTGATCTTGTTTTTCTTATCTTAGCTTTCTTTCTTACTCAAAAATTTCAACTTTTTGGCTTAGCTTTTTCTTTTACTTTTCTTTGCTGGCTTCAATTTTTGCTTTTAATTTTTGCTTTAAAAAAATTCAAATTGACTTCTTCCTAAAAAGAAATTAAAATTTTTTGAAAAAACCATGCAAATCTCCTACTCTCAAATCGAAGTCTATTTGAAATGTCCCAAAAGATATTACTTTTCCTATGTTGAAAAAATTAAGCCTAAAAAATCAAAGGAGCAAATTTTTGGTAATGCCATTCATTTGGCTTTAAAGTTTTTACACCAACCCAAACCTTTACCACCAACTTTATCTCAAGTTCTAGATTATTTTAAAGAAGTCTGGGAAGAAGAAAGTGAAAAAGTTGAGTGGGACTGCAAAGAAGAAAAGGAAGCTTATTTTAAAGAAGGAGTGGAAATCTTAAAAGAATATTACCAAAAAAATCATCCTAAAAATTTCCTTGTGGTAGCCCTTGAAAAAAAGCTTTTAGCTAAACTCAAAGAAAGTCCTCATCCAGAAGCAAAAGAGCATACTTTAGTAGGAATTGTGGATCGAATTGACAAACTCCCTGAAGGAATGTTTGAAATTATTGATTATAAAACCCATCGAAAAATGCCATCTCAAAATCATCTCCAGCACAACCTTCAGCTTGGCATCTATGCTTTAGCTTTTGAACAAAACTGGCCGGCTTTTAAAAACCTTCCATTGAAGCTTTCCCTTTACTTTTTAAAACATTCTGAAAAACTTTCGGTTTATAAAACCACTCATCTCATTGAAAAAACCAAACAAAAAGTCTTAAAAGTGATTTCTTTAATTGAAAAGAAAAAATTTCCTCCATTTGTTTCTGAATTTTGTGATTACTGCAGTTATCGGAATATTTGTCCCATGTGGAAACATTTATATGAAGATTTATCTTCCCAAGAAAGAGAAATTGTTGATTTGGTCAATGAATATTTAACTTTGAAAAAACGCCAAGAAGAAGACCTTAAAAAAATCAAAAAATTAAGAGAAGAAATCAATCGCTATTGTGATCAAAAAGGTATTGAAAGAATTTTTGGTGATGAGGGTTATCTTAAAAGAGAATATCAAACCAGAACGAGTTTTGATTTCTCAAAAGTAAAAGAGCTTTTAGAACCTTTAGGGCTTTGGAATCAAGTTCTTGAGCCTTCTTCCAGAAAATTAAAAGAAATCTGGGATCTTATCCCAGAGAAAATTCAAGAAAAAATTGAAAAAGAAGCCAAGCAAGAAAAAGTTTGTAAAATTTTGAGAGCCGTTTTTAAAAAAGTGAAAAAGGAAAAAATTATTTCACCATAACAAAAGTTCTTTTTTTTCTTGAGCCATCAAAATTGGTTTTCATTTTTTTGTAAAATTTCACAATTCCTGATTTGACGGCATAAATGGTCCAGTCTCTTCCAACTTTTGTTCCTGGTCCAGGCAAAATCTTAGTGCCTCGCTGGCGCACCAAAATTTCCCCAGCTTTAACTTTCTGACCATCTGATCTTTTAACTCCAAGATATTTTGGTCGAGAGTCCCTTCCTAATTTAGTTGAACCTTTGGCTTTAACATGTGCCATGGCTAAAAAATTTTTTAAATTTTTTGAAGAAATGAAAAAAATTGGAAATGACCTTTGGTGGCTGGCAAAAGAAAATAAAAATTTTTTGCTTCTTTTTTTAATTTTCTTTTTATTTGGGCTTTTTTGTTTTGCCTTAGGCTTTCTTTTCTGTCTTTATCAAATCAAAATTCCTCCAATTATTATCGAAAAAAATCTTTAACCTTTCAAGACTTTTACTTTTATCTGGGAAACCACATCTTTTTCAAGCTTTATTTTTACCTCATATTCCTTAAACTCTTTTAAGGGTCTTTCCAGTAAAATTTGAGATTTTTTTAAAGGATAATTTCTTTTCAAAAGTTCTTTAAAAATTTTAGTTCTTGTCACCGAGCCATAAGGTTCCCCTTTGGGATTAACTTTTAATTTAAACTCTAAAACTTCATTTTGAAGCTTTTTGGCTAAATCTTCTGCTTCCTTTATCTTTTTCTCCATCTTTCTTCTCTGAGCTTCTTTTTGTTGCTCCAATCTTAAAATTGCTTCCTTGGTTGCCAGATAAGCTAGCCCTTTTCTTAAAAGGTAATTTCTGCCATAGCCATCTTTAACCTCAACAATATCTCCTTTCTTTCCCAAATTTTTGATATCTTCTTTTAAAATCACCTTCATCTTATCACTTCTAATTTAATCTTTTTTAAAAAATCTTCAAGTCCTATCTTTTCTCTTTTTTCAATTTCATTTAAAAGAACCTCTTTTGCTTTTTCAAGCTGAAGATCTTTTTCCTCTTCATTTTCAACTTCAAAATCAGGTGAAAGTCCTTTTCCTTCAATAATTTTGCCTGAAGGAAGCTGCCATAAAGCCACGGTGACTTTTAAAAAAGAGCCATCTGAAAGAGTTCTTACCTGCTGAACCGAACCTTTTCCAAAAGTTTTCTCTCCTACTAAAATTGCTTTTTGATGATCCTTTAAAGCTCCAGCTAAAATTTCTGCCGCTGAAGCCGTGCCTTGATTAACCAAAATCACTAATGGAAAGTCAGAAAAAACCCCTTCTCTTTTGGAGCGAAAAACATTTTCATTTCCGTCAGGAAAAACTTCTTTGA
>CAZNFF010000010.1:0-14927 GCA_964572495.1 uncultured Candidatus Saccharibacteria bacterium | reverse complement strand
AAACATACCATTTTTTTCCACAATCCCCCACTTCTACCCACATTTTATTTGAAAAAATAATTTTGTCAATAAAAAGTTATCCACATTTATTTCTCTTGAAAAAGAAGATAAAGTTTTATAAAGTTAATTAATAAAAGGTCGAATTTGAAAAAATTCAGGAAGTATGAGAAAAGGAAATCTTATTTTTTGGATTGTATTTGTCTTGGCAATTGCAGGAATTATTTTTTCTTTTCAATACAAAAATCTAAAAGAAAAAACATTCAAAGAAGAATTGATTTCAGCCCATCAAGCTTCTTTAATAATTGACTATGGCAATGGAAAAAAGAGAGTTTTTAGAGGAGAAGCAATTGAAGGTTTAGATCTGAAAACCCTTATTGATCTTTTAACCGAGGAGAAAAAGATTACTTCTCAGTTTAAAAAAACCCAAAAAGGATTTGTATTGGAGTCACTGGAAGGTTTAAAAAATAATTCCAAATCTTGGAAGTGTTATCTAAATGGAAATTTGATTGAAAAAGATTTTGAGAAAATTCTCGTTCAACCTGGTGATCAAATTAAATTAGTTTATGAATAAAATTATTTTCTTAAACCAACGGTGCTTTTGATGGTCCGAGTAATTTCTTTTCCTTTAATTTCTCCCTTAACTTCAATTTCAAAACTGATTAGAGTAGGAGAAGGAGGGTTAGTTCTTTTTTCAAACACTACTTTTGTTACCTTAACATCAGAAGAGTTTAAAGGATGCCAATTACTTGAGGAACCTTGAGTAATTTCCAGATTTTGATTGTTATGTCGAAATTTGGTAGGATTGAGAGAAGGGTTGTCGATGATCAATCCTATAGAACTGGAACTAAATTCTGAAATTCCGGAAGCCTGGCGGATCCAATAAGATAGAGTTTCTTCCATAAAATTAAGATTTCTTTCAAATTCAGCTTGAGCTTGAGAAAACTTTACTGCATCTTGAACCGGAGGAAGAAGTTGAATCCCAACAACAAAAATGATGCTAATGAGGGAGAGATAGATTAGAAATTCAACCAAGGTAAAACTTTTCATACTTTTAAAAATTTTAAAAAAAATCCACTTATTGACAAGGTGGAAAAATGAATTAGAATTTATTTCCAATGGAAAAGGTGGCAAAAAAGATTTTAATTGTTGAGGATGAAATTTTCCTTTCTAATCTTTTGAAAACTACTTTAGAAAAGGAAGGTTTTGAAGTGGTCCAAGTTTTCAGTGGAAAGGATGTTTCAAAAGAACTTTTAGTTGAGGAAAGAATTGATTTAATTTTGCTTGATCTTATCTTACCAGATAAAAATGGATTTGAAATTTTAGAAGAAATTAAAAAAGATCCTTTGCTTTCTAAAATCCCAGTAATCGTGCTTTCGAATTTAGGTCAAGAAGAAGACATTTTAAAAGCCAAAAAACTAGGAGTAAAAGATTACTTTGTAAAAGCAAGAGAGTCAACTGAGTCGATCGTGGAAAAAATAAAAAAAATCTTAAAGGTCGGAAAATCTTAAAAAATACCATCAATGAAAAAAGGTTTTACTTTAGTTGAACTTTTGATAGTTATCGGAATTATCGCTATTCTAGCAGCCGCTACTTTGGTGGTACTTAATCCAGCGGAAATGCTCAAGAAATCTCGAGATACTCAGAGAGTTCAGGATATTGATACGCTTTCAACTGCTATTAGTCTTTATTTAGCTGAAGTGACCTCTCCAAGTTTAGGGACAACCGGTGAGGTTTATTGTAGCTATACTGACTCAGCAGTTGCTCCTTGTACTCAAACTGTTGCTACCGGTACCAGAGATGTTGACGGTACTGGTTGGGTTCCGGTTGATTTTACCCAAATTTCAACTGGCGCTCCTTTCTCGGCTTTACCAGTTGATCCAGTAAATACTCAGTCTAGTGGATTGTACTATATGTATGCTTGCAACCAGGCTTCAAGTACTTTTGAGATAAATGCGACTTTTGAAAGCAAGTATTATAAAGATACCATTGATCTTGACGGAACCGATGGAGGAAATAATGCCTCTAAATATGAAAAAGGAAATGACCCTGGACTTGATTTGATTTCTTAAGAAATGGAAAGGTTCGTTTTTTTGCCATTGGTAATTTCTCTTTTAATTCTTTCTTTCTTTTTTAAAAGAGGCTCGAAGGATCTCCTTCGAGCCTCTTTTTTAATTTATCTTTTAGGAATTTTTCTTTCAATCGGAATTTCTCTTTTGCAAGCTTCTCTTACTTATTTTCTTTGGGAAAGAAATTCACTTTCTCATCTTCTTTTACCCCCCTTTACCCCGATTAGTTATTTTCTTTCTTATGTTTTTTTCCATTTCTTTCGCCCAATGCTTTTTAATCTCTCTTTAAGTCTTCTTATTCTTGCTTTATTGAAAATTTTCAATAAAATTTTTAAAGGAAGGCTTTTTTTTGAAGAAGAAATTTATTTTGCATCATTTGCTGTTTTAGCTTCCCCTTTTCCCACTAATCTTCTTTTGATAATTTTGGTTTTTTTAAGTGGAATCTTAGTTTCTTTATCAAAAAAAACTTGCAAAAAAAGGGTCGAATTTACTTCACTTTACCATTTTTGGCTTCCTTTAGCAATTTTAATGATCATTTTTAAACCCTTTATCATTACCCTTCCCATTTTAAAAGATTTAGTAATGTAAAAAAGTTAACTACCATGAAAAAAGGTTTTACTTTAGTAGAACTTTTAATCGTTATCGGAATCATTGCTGTTTTAGCAGCAGCCACTTTACTCGTACTTAACCCTGCCGAAATGTTCAAAAAATCTCGAGATGCTCGAAGAGCTGAAGATATTGAGGCTATTTCTGAAGCAATTGCTCTTTATCTTACTGAAATTCAAACTCCAGAGCTTGATTATGTCTGTACAAGTGTTACTAAAAATTCATCAAATTTAATTCATAAAGCTCAAGCTGCCACTGCTTGGGTAGGTGGAGCTCATTGCCGAAATTTAAGTCAAGGTTATGCTAGTTCTTCTATCTGGTGTAGTAGTCCTTCAGCTGGATGTGATGTAAATAGTGATGATCGACGTGTGGATGGTTGTGGTTGGATTCCGGTTAAATTTACTGATCTTTCTACTGGGGCTCCTTTCAGTGCTCTTCCTATCGATCCTATTAATGACAGTAATTATTTTTACAGCTATGCCTGCGATGATGAAAATATGACTTTTGAATTAAATGCTATTTTTGAAACCGAATCTTATAAAAAAATGGCTCAAGAAGATGGCGGAAATAATTCCAATCGATATGAAAAAGGAAACGAACCTGGTTTGGATTTAATTCCTTAAAATTTATGCTTTATTTGCCAGAAGAAAAATTAAAAAAAGTTTTAATTGAAGGAGGTTTTTTGACTGAAAAAGAATTTGAAAATTACAAAAAGAAAGCTGAACGCCTTGAATCTGATATCGGAGAAATTTTAATTTCAGAAGGAGTAATTACTTTAGATTATTACTATCAGCTTCTTTCCGATTACTATAAGATTCCGTTAGCGAAAAGTCTTTCTAAAAAAATTGATCCTAAAATTTTAAGCTTTATTCCAGAAATTGTTGCCCGGGAAAGAAAAGCGGTCGCTTTTGATTTTGATGAAAAAAATAATCTCTTAAAAGTTGCGATGAGTGATCCTACTGATATTCAAACTATCGAATATCTTGAAAGACTTACTGGAAAAAAAATTGAGCCTTATCTTGAAACTGAGCAAAATTTAGAAAGACTCTTGAGCATCTATGCCGAGCAATCAACGCTTCGATTTGAAGAAGTTGTAAAGAAAAGCGTTCAGGCAGCTTCTAAAATGAAAGTAAGAGGTTTAGAAGAAGCGGCTAAAGAACTTCCAATTGTTCAACTTTTAGATGCTCTTATTTATTATGCTATTTTCTCTGAAGCCTCAGATATTCACATTGAACCTTTAGAAAAAGAAACTTTAGTAAGATTTAGAATTGAGGGACTTTTAAGAGAAGTGGCTCGCTTTCCAAAAGAAATTTTAGATCCTTTGGTAGCTCGAATTAAACTTTTATCTTCTCTTAAAATCGATGTTCATTATATTCCTCAAGATGGAAGATTTAGATTTACTACTAAAACCGGTCAGGTGGTTGATCTTCGAGTTTCAATTATGCCCCAACTTCATGGAGAAAAAGTAGTGATGCGACTTCTTCGCGCCACTCGCCCGCTTTCTTTACCAGAGCTTGGTCTTTTGAAAGGTTCTTTAGAAAAAGTAAAAAAAGCAATTTCGCGCTCTTTTGGAAGTATTTTTATTTGTGGTCCTACTGGTTCTGGAAAAACCACTACCTTATATTCCATTTTAAGCATCCTTAATCGACCTGAAGTAAATATCGTCACGATTGAAGATCCAATTGAATATGCCATCAAATATGTCAATCAAATTCAAGTTAATCCTCAAGCTGGTTTAACTTTTGCCACTGGCTTGCGCTCAATTTTAAGAGAAGATCCTGATATTATTCTCGTAGGAGAAATTAGAGATAAAGAAACGGCTGAAATTGCTACTCATGCCGCTTTAACAGGACATCTTCTTTTCTCAACTTTGCATACTAACGATGCTCCAACTGCCGTTCCTCGCTTGATTGAAATGGGCGTGCCAAAATTTTTGGTGGCAGCAACTTTAAATACTGTGATTGCTCAAAGATTGGTAAGAAAAATTTGTAAAAATTGCATTTATAGCTACAAACCTAAAAAAAGCGAAATCGATGCTATTAAAGAACAACTTCTTCTTTTAGGAGTTAAGGAAGAAGAAATTGAAATTCCTCGCCTCTTCTTTAGAGGAAAAGGTTGTCCTATTTGTCATGGTTCAGGCTATAAAGGAAGAACTGGAATTTTTGAAATTTTGGATATTAATGACCAGCTAAGAGAAATGATTGGTTCAGAGGAATTTGATCTTGAAGCTTTCAAAAAAGCTGCTCGGCAAGCTGGATATCGAACTATGTTTGAAGATGGACTTAAAAAAATGGAGCTAGGAATTACCACTTTGGAAGAAGTATTAAGAGCGGTTCGAGAATAAAAAACCATGCTTTTTAAATATAAAGCTATAACCCCAGAAGGAAAGGTAGTAGAAGGTGAAATTGAAAGAGAAAGCGAATCTGAGGTTTTAAGATTTTTAAAAAGTCAAGAATTGACCCCTATCTCTATCAAGGAAAAGAAACCTATTGTAGAAAAAATCTTTGGTGCTTCTTTAAAAAGACTATTTAAAAAAGGAATCAGCTTAGAAGATCAACTTTTTCTGGTTCGCTATTTAGGCTTAATGCTTAAAGGAGGTGTTGATCTTTTGGAAGCTTTGACTGTTTTAGAAAAAGATTTTCAAAATCCAGCGATAAAAAGATTTCTTATCTTTTCAAAAGAAAGCTTAAAAAAGGGTCGCTCTTTTTATGAAAGCTTTTCCGCTTTTCCTCATGATTTTTCTCCCACTTTTGTCGCTCTGATTAAAGCCGGTGAAGTTTCAGGAAAATTAGATGAAGTTTGTGAAATTTTGGCTCAGAATATCGAAAGAGAAATTGAACTTAAAAGAAAACTAAAGTCAGCATTAACTTATCCAATCATGCTAATAATTTTAGCAATTATCGTATTGTCAATAGTAATCACCTTTTCAATTCCTAAAATTGCTATGATTTTCGAAGAAATTAATCGAGAGCCTCCTCTATTTACTAAAATTATTCTTTCATTAAGCTTTTTTTTGAGGAAATATGGAATTTTTTTGCTTTTTTTAACACTTGCCCTTTTAATTTTCCTTTATCTTTTCTATCAGAAAACTTTAACTGGCAAAAAATTTTTTCAAAATTTAATTGTTCATCTTCCAATTGTAAAAAAAGTAGTAGAAAAAATCGATGTTCAAAAATTTACTCAAAATTTTTCTGCTATGGTTGAAGCTGGCGTTCCCATTCTTCAAGCAATTGAAGTCTCCCGAGATACCCTTACTACTCCCAAAATGAAACTAGCTTTAGATAGAATTGCCGAAAAAATAAAAAAAGGAGTTACTATTGGAGAAGCTTTTTTGGAAGAGAAAAAAGCTTTTCCCCTTACTTTAGTGAGTTTAATTTCAATTAGTGAAAAAGCAGGTCGCCTTTCGTTTACCTTAAGAGAACTTTCAGACTTTTTTGCTGGCGAAATTGATGCAACCGTAAAGTCTTTGACTTCCTTAATTGAACCGATCATTCTTATAATAATCGGTGTAATAGTTGGATTTATTGCTTTAGGAGTAATCGTTCCTCTTTATCAAACGGTCACCTCTATCGCCCAATAAAACTTTATGAAAAAATTTAATAAAAAAACCATTGTTGCTCTTCCAGTAATTTTGATTGTCAGTGCTCTCGTGGCAGAATTTACTTTAATTATGGGTTTTTTGGCTTTTTATCTCAATCTTTACTCTTCCCGTTTTAGTGATTCTCAAAAAGCCTTGTATTTGGCTGAAAGTTGTCTTTATCGAGAAATTATTAGTTTGATGAGAGATCGGGATCACCAAAATCCTGTCTCCCCTTCTCCCTGCCAAGTAGATATAAATAACACAGGAAATCAAGTCACAATCACGGTCACAGTAAAATATCGAAAATCAATAAAAAAAGTGGAAGCCACTTTAAAAATTAATCAAAATACCGGAAAGGTCACTTTAGATTCATGGAAAGAAATTTCTATTTAAAAAAATGTTTAGAATCATTCCAAAACAAAAAATAGGAGGTTTAGAAATTTCTCAAAACTCTTTAACCTTTGCTTATCTTTTAGATGAAAAAAGAAAAAAATTTTTTAAACTCAAAATTGCTTGTCCCCAATGTTTTATCAATGGAGAAATTCAAAATGAAAAAGAAATAAAAGAAGTTCTTAAAAAGTTAAATTCTCACATTAAAGAAAAACTAAAATTCAAAAAGAAAGAGTTGGTTAAAGTTGCTTTAACCTTGCCTGGAACTAATTTTTTTAGCCAACCTTTCAATTTACCAATAATTGGAAAAGAAGAACTTAAAGAAGCGATTCTTTTAAATCTTAAATTAAATGCCCCTCAAGATTTTGAAAAACTCTGTAGCGATTGGCAAATCCAAAGAGTTGATTTTCCTTCAAACAAAATCACTTTTCTTGGAGTTTTCTTTCCAAAAGAAAGTATAGAAAAATTAGAATTAATTTTAAGAGAAACTGGTTTTCTTCCTGTAGCAATTGAATCTTTTTCTTTAAGCCTTTGTCGAGCGATTAATTTCTTTTTGCCTCTCAAGTTTTCAGATTTAAATCTTTTTTACCTTACCGAAGAAGGAATCGAAGTTGCGATTATTATTGAAAGGAAAGTTCATTACTTTTTCTTTCAAGAATGGATCAAGAATTCTTTTGAAAAAAAAGAAGACTTGATTGAATTTGTAAAAACAACTCTCTTTCATACTAAAACTTTTTGGGAATCTCATTTTAAGATTAAATTTCCAGAGATAATTTTTTTAGCTGGAAAAGTCAATTCGAAAGTTTTAGAGGCAGTCGCTAAAGAAATCAAAAAAGAATTTCCTCAAACTTTCTCTTTATCACTTTTAGAACCTTCTTATGGAGCCGCTTTAAGAAAATCTCTTGGAATTTACCAACAAAAGGAAATCAATCTTCTTTCTTCAGGAAGTTTAAGGCTTGCTGAAAAAGAATTCAAAAAAACTTTCTTTTCCTTTTGGCAAAAAATTCTTTTTTCAGCTCTTGTTATTGGAATTGGCGCTCTCTTTTTGATGAGATTCTTTTTAAATCTTACCTTAAATTCTTTTGAAAAAAATTTAAAAACCTTGCAAAGAAAAAATGCTCCTCAAATTGAACTTTCAAAGAAACTTCAAAGTGAAGCACGAGAGTTCAATCAAATGGTGGATTACCTTATTCAAGTTCAAAATCAAGCCTTCTTACCTGTCAATTTCTTTGAAAAAATAAAAAAAATCTCTCAACAAAACGAGGTAAAAATTTTAGAAATTATTCCTTTAAAAGAAAAAATTTTTAGATTCAAAGGAGAAGCTCCTTCAACTAAAAAAATTCTTCACTTTGCTGAAACTTTGAGAAAAGAAAAAGAATTCTCAAATATAAATCTTTCTCTTAAAGATATTCAGCAAATGAGTGAAGATAAGTTTATTTTTCAACTAACTTTCTCTTACCAAGAGAAATAGGAAAGAAACTTTTTGGTTGCTCTGACTCAGGTAAACTTCTTAAGGAAGCAAAAACTTCCTTAAGGGAGGGTTTTTGAAGGAGCCACCCTCCAAAACCTCTTTCTCCCAAACTCCCTTAAAAAAGGGAATTTGGAAGAAAGGTCGACCAATTTCAACAGATGGGAATTGTTTCACCGCCAGGTTCCCCTAGCGGTGCCTTGTTACGACTTCGCCCCGATCATCGGGCTGACCTTCACTCCGCTTAAAAGCGGAGCTTCAGGTCCTCCCGACTCTCTTGACGTGACGGGCGGTGAGTACACGGCCCGGGAACGTATTCACCGCGGCATGGCTGATCCGCGATTACTAGCGATTCCGGCTTCATGGGGTCGAGTTGCAGACCCCAATCCGAACTGGGACCGGCTTTTAGGGATTGGCTCCCCCTTGCGGGTTCGCAACCCTTTGTACCGGCCATTGTACCACGAGTGTAGCCCAGGGCATAAGGGCCACGCGGACTTGACGTCGTCCCCTCCTTCCTCCCGGAAGATCCGGGCAGTCCCCCATGACACGTGTAACATGGGGCAGGGGTTGCGCTCGTTACCCCACTTAAGGGAACACCTCAGGGCACGAGCTGACGACAGCCGTGCAGCACCTGTGCTAGAGGTCCTTGCGGAGGGCCTCCCTTTCGGGAGGCTTTCCTCTAGCATGTCAAGCCCTGGTAAGGTTTTTCGGTTATTATCGAATTAAACCTCATGGTCCACCGCTTGTGCGGGCCGCCGTCTATTCCTTTGAGTTTCACCCTTGCGGGCGTACTCCCCAGGCGGGACGCTTAACGCGTTAGCTTCGCCACGGAGAGGGTCGACACTCCCCATAGCTAGCGTCCATCGTTTAGGGCGTGGACTACAAGGGTATCTAATCCTTTTTGCTCCCCACGCTTTCGTGCGCACCAGGGTCAGGTCAGGCCCAGCCAGCTGCCTTCGCTTTCGGCGTTCCGCACGATATCAACGGATTTCACCCCTACACCGTGCGTTCCGCTGGCCTCTGCCTGCCTCTAGCCGAGCAGTATCTGAGGCATTACCCAGGTTGAGCCTGGGCCTTTAACCTCAGACTTACCCGGCCCCCTGCGCACTCTTTACGCCCAGTAAATCCGGATAACGCTTGGGACCCACGTATTACCGCGGCTGCTGGCACGTGGTTAGCCGTCCCTTATTCCTGGGGTACCATCACCCAGTACCACTTAGGATACTGGGTTTTTCCCCCAGAAAAGCCCTTTACACCCCGAAGGGCTTCCTCGGGCACGCGGCGTCGCTGGGTCAGGCTTTCGCCCATTGCCCAAGATTCTCGGCTGCTGCCTCCCGTAGGAGTGGGGCCCGTGTCTCAGTGCCCCTGCGGCCGACCACCCTCTCAGGCCGGCTACCCGTCATCGGCTTGGTAGGCCATTACCCTACCAACTACCTGATGGGACGCAGGCCCATCCCCAAGCGGCTCAGGGAAACCCTGAACCTTTAATCCTGGAAACTTGTGTTTCCAGGACCACATGGGGGATTAGCCCCAGTTTCCCAGGGTTGTCCCCCACTTGGGGGTAGGTTACCTACGCGTTACTCGCCCGTTCGCCACTAGTGGAGGTGGGAAGTGTGAAATGAGAAGTGGGAAAAATTTATTTCCATCTTTCTCTCAGAGAAAAAATTTTCTTTCCTAAAATTTGATATTCCTTGTTTAGGAATTGGTATTCCTCTTCAGAAATAAATTTTGCTTTCCTAGCCATTTCAAGATGGGAAATTACTTCATTACAGGAGCCTAATGCTCTCGTAAGATACATTTTGAATTCAGAAACAGATCGCCCAAATCCTTCTGCAATATTTGCAGGAATTGCATTGGCAGCTCGACATATTTGGTCTCTTAAATGGAAACCTTCTGGCGGAAATCTTTTAGTGATTTCCATTATCATTGGATAAAGTTTCACTCCTTTTTGATAAATTTCCAAATCCTGAAAGTTTTTTATCATTATTTCAAAATTTTATTTAAGTTTCAAAGTTTAATCAAATTTTCTCTCACTTCTCACCTCACACTTCCCACCTCCACTCGTTCGACTTGCATGCCTTATCCACGCCGCCAGCGTTCATCCTGGGCCAGGATCGAACCCTCATCAAAAACCTGAGTCAGAGCAACCAAAAAATCTCTTTCCTTCTTCAGTTGTCAAGGTAATAATCTTTCATTAAAAAAGATAACCAAATCTGAAAAAAAGTCAAGCAAAGTTAGAGCTTTAAAAATTTTTTTCTTAAATACAGATGAGTTTTATAATCAGAGGAAAAATAAGTTTTTTTAGTTTCAGGATCGCTTAAATAGTAAAGATAAGGAGAATCTTTCGGATAAAGAGCCGCTTTAAAAGAAGCCAAAGAAGGATTACAAATTGGAGTTGGAGGAAGACCTTTAAAACGATAAGTATTATAAGGAGAATCAATTGAAAAATCTTCTTTTTTCAAAGGCAAAACTTCTTTCCAAGTTTTTTTAAATTTTTTTTGTTTGGCATAAAGAATAGTAGCATCAACTTCTAAAGGTTTATTTTTTTGGTATCTTTTCCACAAAATTCCAGCGGCAATTTTCTTTTCTTCATTATTTATCACCTCTTTTTCAAGCAAAGAAGCTAAAATTAAAACTTCATAAAATTTTTTTGATTTTCTTTCAACTTCTTGTCGATATTTCTGATAAACTTTCCGGTCAAAATTTTTCAAAAATTTTTCTACTACCAAAGAAACATCTTTACTTTCACTTCTAAAGAAACGATAAGTATCAGGAAAAAGAAAGCCTTCAAGAGAAACGTTTCTAGGTGCTTCAAGCAAAAAAGGATATTTTCTTTTTTCTTCTTCAGAAACCTGATAAGAAATTAAACTTCCTGGTTCAATTACTCCTTCCTCTGAAAGTTTTTTATCGATTTCAAAAATACTCCATCCTTCAACAATAGTAACTTCAACTTCCTCTTTTTTTTCACCTTTTACAAGTTTTTGAGCTACTTCAGAAATAGAAAAGCAAGGACAAAGTGAATATTTTCCGGCTTTAAGTTTTCTTTGCCATCCTTTAAAAAGAACATAAATTTTAAAAAAATTTTTTGATCTAATAATTCCTTCTTTTTCAAGTTGCTGGGCAATTTCCAGAAAACCAGTGCCTCTTTTTATTTCAATCAACTTTGGCTCGCCTTCCAAAGAAAGAGGCTCTTCAATTTGATAAGCAAAATAAGCCAAAAGAAGGCTTACTCCAGCTCCAAAGATAATAAGAAGATTTTTAAAAATAATTTTTTTCATCATTAAAAACTTTCAATAATTCCTAAAAACAAAAAATTGACTATTAAATTTGAACCACCATAGCTTAAAAAAGGCAAAGGGATTCCAGTAATGGGCAGAAGTCCCAAATTAGCACCGACATGAATAACAAAATGAGAAAAAATCATTATAAGATAACCAAAAATAAAAAATTTTTCCAGATTCCCTTCAGCTTTTTTCCCTTTTTCTATAAGATAAGAAAAAAGAAGAAAATAAGCAAGAAAAACAATTGCTCCCCCCAAAAAACCAAAGCTATTAAAAATCGCGGCAAAAATAAAATCAGAATGAGCTTGAGGCAAAAAACCAAACATAATTTGAATCCCCTGCCCCAAACCTTTTCCCAAAAACCCTCCTTCTCCAATGGCAATTTTTGATTGAATTGATTGATAGCCATAAGTTAAAGGTTTTGTTTCGGGATTAAGAAAAGTGATAATTCTTTGTTTTTGATATTCTTTTAGAAAATGATGCCACGAAAAAATAGAAAGAGAAATTAGAATTAAAAGAATGGTCAAAAAATGTTTAGTTTTAATTCCTGAAGCAATAGTTAAACCAAACCAGATGAAAAAAAGAATCAATGCCGAGCCTAAATCTGGTTGAAGTAAAGTGAGACCAAAAGGAATAAGAAAATAAAAAGCGGAAACTCCCAAATGAGAAATCCGATGGATTTCAATGTGTCTTAAAGAAAAGTATTTTGCCAAACAAAAAATTAAACCCAACTTTGCAATTTCAATTGGCTGAAAATTGATCCCAAAAAAAGAAAGCCAGCTTTTTGAAGAATGAATTTTTTTTCCAACAATTAAAGTAAGAAAAAGAAGGAAAATTGAGAAAAGATAAATTAAAAAAGGAAAAGTTCGGTTAGCTTTTACAAAATTCCAAGAAAAGAAATTTTTTAAAAGCAAGAAGATTAAAAATCCAATAAAAAACCAAATTAGCTGTTTTTGAAAAAAAGAAAAATTTCCTTGGCTTGCCCCAATGCCATATAAAGTAGCTAAAGAAAAAAAAGTGAAAATCGCTAAAGCTAAAAAAAGCTTAATTTTCATAAACTAAAATTTCATTAAATTAGTATAAGCAAAAACTTCAATTTTTTGAGGATCAATTTCTTTTTCAATTTTTTCAATTGCTTCTTTTGAAAAAACTACTTTAAAATATCTTTCCTCCTCTAGCAAAAGATCATATACCCAACTCTCCCCTACTCCAATTTCTTCTCCTTTCCTGTTTTTAAGAAGCACCACAATTTTCACTTTTCTTAAAGGGAAGGGACTATTATTTTTCACAATCCCATCCACCCAAAAATACCCTACTTCTGGCTTTTGAGCTAACCCAGAATGAACTTGCCTTACTAGAAGCTGGGAATCCCGATAAGAAGTTTTTTTCCATTTTAAATCAAAAAAAGAAACTTCCACCTCTTTTACCTTTGAAGTTTCAATTTCAATTTTTGGAAAAGAGATAAATTTTGCCTCTAAAGGATAAATAAAATCTTTTCCTAGAACTTCTTTTAAAAGATTTTGATTTTGGTCCAAAAATTTCACTTTATAGGAGAAACTTAAAAGCCCATATTCAGAATTTGGATTTTTAACTTTTAAAAGGAGACTTCCCCAATTCTTTTGATTAGGGAAAAACTTTAAAAAAACAACTTTTAAAGGAGCAAATTCTCTTTTTTCTTTTCCAGCTAATTTTTTCCAAAGAAAACCTGAGCTAATTCCAAAAATAAGGAAAAAGATTCCAAGATAAATCCCTCCAATAATTAACTGTTTTTTTAATCTTTTTGGAATTCTTTCCATTATTAATGAAGTTTAATCAAAATTCCTTCTTTTTCAAAGAATTCTTTCTTCTCTAAATACTCTTTTTCGCTTAAAAAGTAAATGTTTTTCTTTAAAGCATCTTTTTTTAAAAAAGATTGGGTTAAAAACATAATACTTTGACAAGGCATCGGCAAAAGCTTTCCCGAAGTTCGATCTTTAACTAAAACCCCCGAAGCGTTACAAACCACAAATTTTTTCTCCTTTTTTGGCAATGAATTAATAAATTGAGCTAGCTTAAAATAAGAATAAGAGAAGGCATCTTTCACTTCTTTTAATTTTCCCCATCTAAAAAAGTAAAGATAAAAAGTTAAAGCAAAAGAGAAAAGAAAAACACTTGCCAAAAGAAAAATTTTTAATTTTTGATTTTTAAAAAGATCAAAAAAAGTTTTTGCTCCTAAAGCAACGATGAGATAAACAAAAGGTATGACTCCAATACTTCTTAAGCTATGAGGAACACCCTCACAAGTCAAAATTGATGGCAAAAGAAAAACAAAAAATCCTGAACTAAGAAAAATTTTGGTTTCTTTAGAAATTTTTTCTGATTTAAATAAAACCAAAATTCCAATTAAAAAGAAAAGCCAGTCAAAATTTAAAAGCTGAGGTAAACCAGAAAAATGATGGCGGAAGTTTCGATCTCCAGAGAAATTAAACATTAAAAGATGTTTGAAAAAGCTTTCCAAAAAACTTTTCACCGGATTTTCGCTTTTAAAAACTGAGACTCCTGAAGCCCGAGAAATAAAATCTGAAGGATGATTTAAAAAGTAAATCCCCAAAGGAAGATTTATTAAAATTCCTCCTAAAATTAAAGGAGAAAAGAATTTAAAAGTTTTTTTAAAACCTTTATTTTTAACTTCCCACAAAAAAAGAATTAAAATCAAAATTAAAACGGCTCGATAAGGAATATAAGAATAAAATCCCAAACCTAAAAAAATACCGCAAAGAAAAGAAAAAAGCTTGGAATTTTTTCTTTTTGCCAAAAAATAAAAATAAAAACCAAAGCAAATAAAAAAAGGCACCAAGATTCCCCGAAAACCAATTCGAGAAAAATTAAGATGCCAAAAGGAAATTGCTAAAAAGAAACTGGAAAAAAGTGCGAGGTTTTTTTCTTTAAAAATTTCTTTTGCTAAAAGATAAATTCCAATGATGGTCAAAATTCCAAAAAAAACTGAAACCAGTCGAATCGAATAATGATGATAGCCAAAAATTTTTAAAAAAACACCAATCAAATTAATATAAAGTCCTTCTCGTCCATTATTTTCCGGATAAAAAACTTTAAAAGAACCAGTTTCAATCGCTTCCCAACCATTGTTTCCATTAATTGCTTCATCAGGATAAAGTCCTGGCGGAATCGAAGGGATTTGATAAAGCCTTAAAAACGCCCCGATTAAAACAATTGAAATTAAAACCAAAACCTCCTTTTTCATCATTTTAAATTTATTTTAGCAACTTCCCCCCCAATTTCAACCATATTTCTAACTTTCGCGCTTTGCGCTTTTCGCTTTGCGCTTATTTTCACTTTCGCGCTTTGCGCTTTTCGCTTTGCGCTTACTTTTGCGCTTATTTACATTTCGGTGATTTGAATTTGAAATTTCTTTGGAATTTGGTGTTTGGAATTTGGAATTTCCCTTATTTTCGGTCATTGGAATTTGGGATTTAATTGGAATTTGGGATTTGGGATTTAAATAAATCAGTTTTGCGCTTTGCGCTTTACGCTTTGCG
>CAZNFF010000009.1:6893-17037 GCA_964572495.1 uncultured Candidatus Saccharibacteria bacterium | reverse complement strand
ATATTTCATCGGATCAATTGAGCCTCCGAAAGGCATTGGTCCACAATAGCGACTTTCTTTGATAATAAAGGTTCGGGCATCATAAACGGTAAAATGAAGGTGAGGACCAGTGCTAAAACCAGAATTTCCTGAAAATCCAATAATTTCTCCTTTTTTCACTTTCTCTCCTAATTTCACTTTAATCAAAGAAAGATGGGCATATAAAGTTGCCAAATTGTTTGGATGTTTGATAACAATAAATTTTCCATAGGCACCGCGCCAGCAGAAGCGATCCTGATTTCCCAAAGCCACCACTACTCCATCATAAGCCGCTCTAATTGGCGTTCCGATAGGAAGACCAATGTCAATACCATTATGAAATTTTGAATAATAATGAGTTCTTGCAAATTCAGTGGCGCCATAGCCTTGAGTAATTGGTCCTTTTGCTGGCCAAAGAAGTAAGCCTTTATAAGGAGTTGGAAGCCCTTCAAAGCTCACTTTCTCTCTTAACTTTGCTTCAAGCTCATCAATTTCCTTGGCAATTTCTCTTCTTTTTTCTTCAAGATCTTTTAAAAGCTCCTGATAAACCGCTTCTTTGTTTTTAGTTTTTCTTAAAAGCTCTTTTCTTTCTTCCTTTTTCTGATTCAAAATTATTTTTTGATATTTCAAACTTTCTTGAAGCTCACTTTGATCTTTTTTATCTTTTTCAAGTTCTCTTTTTTTAAAATTTAAATCTTCTTTGAGGCTTTTTAACTTTTCAAGATATTCCTTCAAAGATTTTTGAAGATCCAAAAAATGCTGATATTCTGAAAAAAGCTGAGAAAGTTTTTCGTTTTTTAAAAACACCAAAACTAAACTTTCCCTTTCAATTTGATATAGATCCTGAAGTAATTTTTTTAAGGTGGCTTTATTTTTTTCTATCTTTTGATTGGTTTTTTCAATCTCAAAATTCAATTTTTCAATTTCAAGCGATAAAAGATCAATTTTTTCTTGGGTAATTCCAATTCTAAAGTTTAAATCTTTCAGCTGGGAATCAAAAAAATTAATTTCTCTTTTCAAAGAATGAGCCTGACTTTGAAGCTTTGAAATTTCTCTTTGATATTCTTTTGATTTTTTCTCCAAAGCTTTAATTTCGCTCCTTTTTTTCTCAATCTCTTGTTTTAATTTCTCTATCTCCAGATCTTCTTTAAAAGAAGCAAAAGTTTTCTTTTCCCCAAAAAAAGAAAAGTTTGCCAAAAAGAAAAGTCCCAAAATTAAAAAGAGGAGTAAAAATCTTTTTCCCCTCATAAAGATTTCATTAAAAATGATATTGAAGAAAAATTTGAATGTCAAAAAACTTTAAACATTGACGGCTTTTTCTTTTTAAAGTATCCTAAAATAAAAATGAAAGAAAAAAAGAAAGAAAAAGAAAGCCCAAAAAAAGTTCCTTCTCTTTCTCCAGAAACTAAAAAAAGCATCATCGGAGTTTTGCTCTTTGCCTCGGCTTTTTTTCTTTTTCTTTCTTTTTTTAATCGAGGCGGAATTGTTGGAGAAAAGATTAATTTTATCTCAAGCTATCTTTTTGGAACCGGAAAATTTGCTTTTCCTTTAACTTTATTTACTCTCTCTTTTATCTTTTTACTTTCCTCAAGGGTTGAAAAAATTTATCTTACCAGCTTTCTTGGTGGAGGAATTGCTTTTCTTTCTTTTTTAGCCCTTCTTTCGCTTCTTTTTAAAAAAGGAGGAAAAATTGGAGAAATTTTAGCTTTTCTTGAAAGAGGTATTGGGAAATATCCGGCTCTTATTTTTTGGCTGGCTTTAATCTGGATCGGGATTTTTTTGATGTTTGATATTTCTTTTAAAGAGATCAAAAAAGTTTTTAAAAGAAAGAAAAAAGAAAAATTTGAACCTTTTATTGAAATTGAAAAATTGAAAGAAAAAGAGGAAAAAGAAATTGAAAAGCCAAAACAAATTTTTGAAGAAAAAATAAAAAAAGAAAAGAAAAAAGAGCCAGAAATTGAAATAAAAAAGATTGAAGCGCCTCAAAGAAGGAAAATCTTACCTCCAATTGAAATTTTAGAAGAAGAAAAAGAAAAACCAAGAGTCGCTGACCTTCAAATCAATATGAATATCATTAAAAGAACTTTAGAAAATTTTGGCATTCAAGTTGAGATGGGAGAAGTCAATGTTGGTCCAAGCATTACCCGCTACACTTTAAGACCAGCTCAAGGAACCAAACTTTCAAAAATTGTGGCTCTTCAAAATGAACTTGCCTTAGCTTTAGCAGCTCATCCAATTAGAATTGAAGCTCCAATTCCAGGAAAATCTTTAATTGGAATTGAAGTGCCAAACAAAACCGTTACCTTAGTCCGCCTAAAAAGCCTCATCAACACTCAAACTTTTAAAGAAAGCTCACCTTTAACTTTTCCTTTGGGAAGAGATGTTAGTGGCGAGCCTTGCTATGTTGATCTTTCTGAAATGCCCCATCTTTTAATTGCCGGAGCGACCGGCTCAGGAAAATCAATTTGTATTCATTCTTTAATTTGTTCTTTCCTTTTTAAAAACACTCCTGAAATTTTAAAGTTCATTTTAATTGATCCCAAAAAAGTTGAGTTAAGTTTATATGAAGGTTTACCTCATTTAATTACTCCAGTCATCACCGAAGCTAAAAAAGCGATTGTTGCTTTAAAATGGGCTTGCCAGGAAATGGATCGGCGCTATTCTTTCCTTTTAGAAAACAATGCTCGGGATATTTTTGCTTATAATAAAGCAGCTTTAAAAAAGAAAAAAGAACCTTTACCTTTTCTGGTAATTATTATTGATGAGCTGGCTGATTTAATGAGTCTTTATCCTAAAGAAATTGAAGCTTCAATTGTTAGACTTGCCCAGCTTGCTCGAGCGACCGGAATTCATTTAGTTGTCTCAACTCAAAGACCTTCAACCGATGTCATTACTGGATTAATCAAAGCTAATATCACCTGTCGAATTGCCATGAAAGTGGCCAGCCAAGTTGATTCTCGAACCATTATTGATATCGCTGGAGCTGAAAAACTTCTTGGAAATGGAGATATGCTCTTTTTATCACCTCAATTTTCCAAACCAAAAAGAATCCAAGGAGTTTATATTTCAGTCACTGAAATCAAAAGACTGGTTGATTTCTGGAAAAAAGCCAAAATTGATGAAAAAGAAATAAAAGAAAAGCCAGAATTTGAAGAAAGCCAAGAAGATTCCTCATCCTCAACTTTCCTTGATTTAGATGAATTTCAAGAAGAGATCGAAGAAGATCCTTTATATCCTGAAGCTTATCGCTTGGTAGTAGAAACCCAGAAAGCTTCCGCCACCTATCTTCAGCGCTGCCTTAAAATTGGCTATGCCCGAGCGGCTCGACTTTTAGATATGCTTGAAAAAAGAGGTGTTGTTGGTCCTTCTCGAGGCGCTAAACCAAGAGAAGTTTATCATAAAAAAGTTCAAGAAGAAGAAAAATAAATGTTTTCTGAAATTCTTTCAAAAATTTTAAAAGAAAAAAGGAAAATTTCTCAAAAAGAAATCAAAAAATTTTTAAAACTTAAAGATTCCAACTCTTTAATTTTTTTCATCTTTGAAGATTATCTTAAGCTTTATCAAAAAGTAAATTTTGAAAAAAATGATTTTTCTTTAAAAAAAGCCATCAAAACTTTAGAAGAAAGCTCTTTTCCTCTTGAGGAAAAAAAGAAGGCTTTAATCTTTTTAGCCTCCCTTAAAGAAAAACCAGCTTCAAGTTATCTTCAAAAATTTAAAAGAAAGGCTTCTGGAATTTTAAAAGCTTTTTTGATTATTGCTTCTTTGAAAGAAGAAAAATTTTTTGAAAAAAATTTTGAGCTTCTTTTAAGTTATAAGGACCAAGAAGAAGCTTTAAAAGATCTTTTCCCGTTTGAGTTTTGTAATCGAAGATGTGAAACCTGTCCTTTTAAAATAAATTGTCTTCATTTCCAAGAAGAAGCTAATTTTAAAATTTCTATTTTTAAAAAAGGAAGAAAGGAAAAACTTCTTTTAAGTATTGAATCCCGCTATGCTGAGCTTTCTTCTTTAATCTATCGAAAAGGAAAAGTAATCAAAATTAAATTTTTAGATCCAAAAAGAGAAGAGTTTAAAAAAATTGAAAAGGAGGTAAAAAAAGATCCTCTTTTTAAAGAATTTGAAAAAATTTCTGAAAGAGCCAGGCAATTTTTCTTTTCCCTTTTTGAAACTCTAATCAAAGAAGGAGATTTTGAAGTTTTAGAGAATGAATTTAAAGAAATGCTTCATTTCTGGCTTCTTTTTACCTCAAAGACAAGAAAAATCTTTTTTGATTTTTACTTTCAAAAAAGATTTTTAAGAAAAGATGAAAAATCTCTCAGCCATTTAATTAGTGCCGCTAATTTTCTAAAGAATCTTTCTCTTTACCTTATCTTTACCCAGAGACTTAAAAGAAAAATTAGTTTTGAATTTTGGCTTGAGCTTTCAATTTTAAATAGCCAACTTAAAGACTTAGCTTTAAAATTAGAAAAAAGATTTCCGAGATTAAAAAACTATCTTGGAAAAATTTTCATTAACTAATTTTTTTGATCCAAATCTTAAAATTTCCAGATTTTTCATAAAAAAGATGATAATTTTTAGGCTCAAAAAAGTTGATTTTTTTGGCTTTCACTTTCTTTAGAATTTCCTTTTTTCTTGAATTAATCAGGGCTTCAAATTCTTTGGTTGCTTTAAGATAAATCTCAATTAAATTTTCTGGTCTTAAAGAAAGATCGCTTCTTAATTTTTGAACCTGGCGAAGGAAATCTTTAATTTCTCCTTCAGCTTTAAGCTCAGGACTAATTTCTTTAAAAATTGCCAAAGAAAAATCTTTTTCTTTGATAGTTTCAAAATTTTCAAGTTTTCTTTTAAGCTGTTTTACTACTTCTACTTCTTTTAAGTTCAGAGCCTGCTTTAAAATTTCTTTTTCTTCTGAAGAAATCTTTCTTTTGGTTTCTAAAATTCCTAAAGCCAAAGGCTGTCTTAATTTTATCTTGGCTTTATTTCTTAAAGCCAGTCCTGCCGAGATCACTTCTTTTAAAAATTCCATTTTTTCTTCAATCTCTTTTTTAATCAATCTTTTATTTGCTTTAGGCCAATCAGCCAAATGAACGCTTTTTGGCTTTAATTTTAATTTTTGCCAAATGGTTTCGCTGGCAAAAGGACAGAAAGGTGCTAAAAGCTTAGTAAATTCAACTAAAAGATAAAAGAAAGTGGCTTTCTCCTCCAAGCTTGATTTTTCTTGAAATCTTTCTCGAGAAAGTTTAAGCCAAGTTCGAGAAAAATCATCTAGAAACTGGTCTAAAACTTTGGCGGCTGAATGCAAATCAAATTTTTCTAAAAGCTCGGTTACTTTTTCTTTGGTGCTTTCAAGTCTTGAAATAATCCAGCGATCTAAAAATTTCTTTGAAAGAACAATCTTTCTTGGTTTTTTAAGATAAAGATCAAAGAAGTTGAAAATGTTAAAATAAGTTAAAAGAAATCTTTGAAGGAAAGTTCTTAGATCTTTTTCGCTAAATCTTTTTGGCTCCCCAGCTGGATTGACAATGTAGAAATACCAGCGCACCGCATCGGCACCATATTTTTCCATAATTTCAAAAGGCTCAACAACATTTCCTCTTGATTTGGACATTTTTCTTCCATGTTCATCCAAAACATGACCCAAAGAAATGACATTTTTATAAGGTATGCCTAAATCAAGTAAAGTTGAAATAACCAGCAAAGTATAAAACCAGCCTCGGGTCTGATCAATGCCTTCGCAGATAAAATCAGCTGGAAAAGGAATTTTTTTAATAATCTTTTTAAAGGAAAATTTTTCATCTAAATTTTTTAAAATAGTTTCCGCGCTTTGAGCTAAAGGCATTGCACCAGAATCATACCAGCAATCAATGACTTCTTTAACCCTTCTCATCTCTCCACCACATTTTTCACATTTAAAAGTAATTTCATCAATAAAAGGTCGATGAAGCTCTTTAATTTTTTTACCAGAAAGTTTTTCTAGTTCTTTTACCCTTCCAATCACTTTTTTGGCTTGGCATTTTTCACAGACCCAAACCGGAATTGGCGCGCCCCAGTAGCGCTGGCGCGAAATGGTCCAATCTTTTAACTCTTTTAGCCACTGACCAAATCTTCCTTCTTTTAAATGAGAAGGAACCCAATTAATTTTTTGATTGTTTTTGATAATTTCTTCTTTTTTAGCGGTGACTTTAATAAACCAAGAATTGCGAACAAAATAAATCAAAGGAGTTTGACAGCGCCAGCAAAAAGGATAGTCATGTTCATAAAGCTCTTCTTTAAAAAGAAGTTTTCTTTTTTTAAGATCTTCAACAATCAAAGGATCAGCTTCTTTAACAAATTTTCCTTTAACAAAATCAGGAAAAACCATTTTTCCTTCATCATCAACTCCAATCGGAAAATTTAAATCTTTAAAATACTTTCTCCATAAAACAAAATCATCTTCTCCAAAAGCCGGAGCAATATGAACCAAACCAGTCCCTTCTTCTTCACTGACAAAATCTCCTAACAAAGTCTCATAGACTCCTTCTTTTTGGAAAAAAGGAGGCTCATATTTTATTTTTTCAAGCTCACTGCCTTTAAATTCTTTTAAAACTTTAAAATCTTCAAAAAGCTCTTTAGCTCTTTTTTCTGCCAAAAGATAGCTTTGACCTCCTTTATCTTTTATCAAGAGATATTTAATCTTAGGATTTAAAGCAATGGCAGTATTTGAAGGCAAAGTCCAAGGCGTTGTGGTCCAAACCAACAAAGAAGCATTTTTTAATTTTTTCTCTTTTGCTTTTAAGATTTTAAATTTCAAATAAATACTTTTTTCTTTAACTTTACGATAGCCTTGAGCTAATTCATGAGAAGAAAGAACCGACTGGCATCGAGGGCAATAAGGCAAAACTTTAAAATCTTCATAAATTAAACCTTTTCGATAAAGCGCCTCAAAGATTAAAAGCAAAACTTCAATATACTCTTGAGAACAGGTAATATAAGCATTTTTTAAATCAATCCAAAATCCCATCCGCTCGGTAAATTTTTCCCACTCGGCTTTATAGGTAAAAACATTTCTTTTGCAGGCTTCAATAAATTTTTCAATGCCAATGGCTTCAATTTCTTTTTTGGTTTTAATTTTAAGATCTTTTTCAGCTGAAATTTCAGTTGGAAGCCCATGAGTATCCCAGCCAGCTTTTCGGGGAACATAAAATCCTTCCATAGTCTTAAATCGACAAACCGCATCCTTAAAAGCCCGAGCTAAAAGATGATGAATTCCAGGTCGACCATTAGCAAAAGGAGGTCCTTCATAAAAAACAAATTCCTTCTTTCCTTTATTTTTCTTTAAGGATTTCTCAAAAATTTTCTCTCTTTTCCAGAAATCTAAAACCCTTTTTTCGCTTTTAACTAAATCTTGAAGCTCCATTTTTGATTAAAAAATTTTAGCCAAAAAATTTTTTTATTCAACTTTGAATTTTTAAAAAAAGACTTTAAAATTTTTTTAAAATGAAGGAAAAATACCTCTGGCATCACCTTGAGTGGAAAGAAGTTGTAAAACTTTTAAACTCTAATGAAAATTTTGGTCTTTCTTTGGAAGAGGTCAAAAAAAGACAAAAAATTTTTGGACCAAATAAAATTGCCAAAGAAAAACGCTTCTCAAGTTTTAAACTTTTTTTGGATCAATTTAAAAGCCCTCTAATTTATCTTTTAGTTTTTGCCGGACTTTTGGCTTTAGCTTTAAAAAAATATAGCGATAGCCTAGCAATCTTTTTAGCTCTTTTTATCAATGCTTTGTTTGGTTTTTTTGAAGAACATAAAGTTTCTAAAGTTTTAGAAAAGCTAAAAAAAGAAGTTAAAACTAAAGCAGTAGTTTTAAGGGAAGGAAAGAAAAAAGAAATTTTCTCTGAAGAAATTGTTCCTGGAGATATCATTTTTTTAAAAAGTGGCGATAAAGTTCCAGCTGATGCCCGGTTAATTGAAGCTAAAAATCTAAAAGTTTCGGAAGCAATTTTGACTGGAGAATGGCTACCTTCTTTGAAGGTTACTGAAGCTTTACCCAAAGAAACACCTTTAGCGGATCGAGAAAATATGGTTTATTTTGGTTCTTTGGTAGAAAATGGCTCTGGAAAAGCCGTCGTGGTTGCTACTGGAAAAGAAACTGAAGTTGGAAAAGTTGCTTCTCTTCTAAAAGAAACTAAAGAAGAAAAAACACCGCTTCAGAAAAAAATGATTGGCTTCTCCAAAATTTTGGGAGGAGTAATTGCCTTCATTTGCATTCTAATTTTCATTGGAGGAATTTTAAGAGGAAAAGATCCTTTGGAGATGTTTGAAACTTCGGTGGCAATCACTGTTGGAGGTATTCCAGAAGCTCTGCCAGTTGTAATGACTTTAGTTTTAGTCATTGGAATGCAAAGAATTTTGAAAAAAAAGGGGTTAATTAGAAAATTAGCTTCGGTTGAAACTTTAGGCTCAACACAAATTATCTGCTTTGATAAAACCAAAACTTTAACCCAAGGAAAAATGGAAGTAGCTCAAATTGAAGCTGAAGATAAATTTCTACTTTTAAAAGCGGCTCTTCTGGCAACTGACACTTTTATTGAAAACCCAGAAGAAAATCCAGAAAATTGGAAAATTAAAGGCTCACCAACTGATATTGCCATTGTTAAAAAAGCTAGCCAGGAAGGAATTTTAAAACCAGAACTTGAAAAAAAGTCTTTACTTTTAAATTCCTTTCCTTTTGATTCTAAGTTAAAATATGAAGCCACCTTAAGAAAAGAAAATAACAAAGTTTTTCTTTATTTAAGCGGTGCTCCAGAAAAGCTTTTAGAATTTTCAAAAAACAACCAAAATTGGAAAGAAAAAATTGAAAAAATGGCTCAAAAAGGATTAAGAGTTATTGGAATTGCTTTTAAAGAAATTTCAGATGAAAAAGAAATTGATCCAAAAAATTGTCATTTTTTAGGCTTAATTGGATTAAAAGATCCTTTAAGAGAAGATGTCAAAGAAGCAATTAAAATTTGCCAAAAAGCTGGAATGAGACCAATTCTTGTTACGGGTGATCATAAATTAACTGCCAAAGCGGTTGCTTCTGAAATTGGACTTGAAGTCAAAGAAGAAGAAATTTTGGAAGGGAAAGATCTTGAAAAACTTTCTCAAAAGGAGCTTGAAGAAAAAGTTGAAAAAATCAAGATTTATGCCCGGGTTTTACCTGAAGATAAATTAAGAATTGTTGAAGCTTGGCAGAAAAAAGGAAAAGTCGTGGCAATGACTGGTGATGGAGTTAATGATGCCCCAGCTCTAAAAAGAGCTGATATTGGAATTGCTCTTGGTTCAGGAACTGAAGTTGCCAAAGAAGCGGCTGATTTTATTTTGCTTGATGATAGCTTCTCAGCTATCATTAAAACCATTGAAGAAGGAAGGATTATTCTTGATAACTTAAGAAAAGCAATTACTTATGTTTTATCAGATTCCTTTGCTTCAATGATTTTGGTTGGAGTCGGCACAGTTATTCTTGGCTGGCCTTTGCCAATTTTGCCAGCTCAAATTCTTTGGAACAATTTAGTGGAAGATACCTTTCCTAATATCGCCTATGCTTTTGAACCAAAAGAAGAAGATGTGATGAAAAGAAAACCTTCACCTTTAAAAGCGCCTCTTCTTACCCGAGAAATGAAAATTTTGATTTTTTTGGTCGGCATTATTGATCAATTCATTATTTTGCTTCTTTTCTGGCTTCTTTGGGCAAAATTTCAGTTTCCTTTAGAAAGAGTCCGAACTCTTATTTTTGGAGCATTTTGCCTTGATACTGCTTTTGTTATTTATTCTTTCAAAAGCTTAAGAAAAAATCTTTGGGAAATTAATCCTTTCTCAAATAAATACCTCAATCTTTCCTCTTTGCTGGTGGTAGCATTCTTTGCCTTATCAATTTATTTGCCCCCACTTCAAAAGATTTTAAAAACTACTTTCTTGGGAATTTTTGATTGGCTAATTTTAATTTTGGTCGGAATTTTTTCTCTTCTTCTAATTGAAATTAGCAAATTGATTTTTATCAAAAAGAAACTATAATAAAAGTGGCGGGATGCCGGAGCGGTCGAACGGGCCTGTCTCGAAAACAGGTGTCCGATTTTTCGGACCGTGGGTTCGAATCCCACTCCCGCCGCAA
>CAZNFF010000009.1:0-6793 GCA_964572495.1 uncultured Candidatus Saccharibacteria bacterium | reverse complement strand
TTAAAAATTGGAAAAAGATCGAAAGAATTTCTAAAAGAATTAGAAAAGAGCTTTTCAGGGAAAAATATCCGAAACTGTATGAAAAAATCAAAAGAAATTAGAAAGACAAAAGTTTTTCTTGATTCAAGCGTCGTGATTGCTGCGATATTATCCTTCTCCGGAAGCTCTTTTGCTTTAATTAAAAACTCGCTTTCTAAAAACTACCAACTTTTTCTTTTAGAGTATGTCCTTGAAGAGTGTTTTAGAGTCCTTTACATAAAATATCCAACAAAACTCCCTATTCTAATCACCTTTTTAACAGTTTTCCCTTTTCAAATAGTAAAAGACCCTTCCCAAAAAGAAGTAGAAAAAGTAATAGACATCATTAACCCTGAAGATGCACCAATATTGGCAGGAGCGATAAAGTATCAAGCTAAATATCTCATCACTTTAGATAAAAAAGACTTTCTTGTTCAAAAAGTTATAGGATTCGCTAAAAAACACAAAATTTCAGTAATAACCCCTAAAGAATTTTTGTCTAAATTTAATTAAACTCAATGACAAAGTCCACTAAAAAAATCAAAAAAAGAAAAGAAAAAATCATTGTTCCAGTTGAAATTTCGGCGCGGCATATTCATTTAACTCAAAAGCATTTTGAAAAACTTTTTGGCAAAAAAAATCCCACTCCTTTAAGAAAACTTTCTCAAAGCCAATTTGCCGCCAAAGAAACGGTTGATTTAGTTTTTAAAGATAGAGTTATCAAAAACGTAAGGATTGTCTATCCTTTCCGAAAAAAAACTCAAGTGGAGCTTTCTTTAACTGATGCCATTCATCTTAAAATCAAACCAGTTTTTAGACTCTCAGGTGATCTAAAAAATACTCCTGGAATCAAAATTGTTGGTCCTAAAGGAGAAATAAATTTAAAAGAAGGGGTGATTATCCCTTTAAGACATCTTCATGTCTCTCCAGAAGAAGCCAAAAAGTTAAATTTAAAAAATAAAGAAAAAGTAAAAATCAGAATTTTAGGAAAGAGAGCTTTAATTTTTGAAAATGTCATTGTTCGAGTAAAGAAAGGTTTTAATTTAGCCTTACATCTTGATACCGACGAAGGAAATGCCGCTGGAATTCCTAAAAAAGGAAAAGGAATTCTTATTGATTAGAAGAAAGAAGTCTTAAAGCCTGCTTTAATTTTTCTTCAAACTCTAAATTAGGATCAATCTTTTTTAAACTTGAAAGAATTTTTTCTCTTTCAAAGCCAAGACTTTCCAAAACCTCAATTAATTCAAAATCTTTTTCTTTAATCTCTTTTGAAGCTAATTTTTCAATCTGGTTTATCTTTGAAGCCAGTTCAAGCACAATTCTTTGAGCCGTTTTTTTTCCAACTCCAGGGATTTTAGAGAAAAATTCAACTTTCTCATTTTTTACTGCCGAAATTAAAGTGTCAACTTCGGCTAAATCAAGCACCGCCAGCGCAATTTTGGGACCAACTTGGGGTAAAGTCACCAAGATTTCAAAAAGATAAAGTTCTTTTTCATCTAAAAATCCATAAAGGGAAAAATTGTTTTGAGAAGGGTTAAAGTAAAGATAAGTATAAATTTTTTGGGGTTGAAAAAGTTTTAAAGATTTAATCTCTCTTTTTGGCAAAAAAACTTTAAATCCAATTTGGCAAGTTTCAATTACCACCCAATCCTTTTCAATTTTTGAGATTTTACCTTTTAAAAAGAACATTTTTTAAAACACTGGAGTTTCCTTTGGAGGAATTAATTCTTTTTTCAAAGGTAAAGTGAAATAAAAAGTGGTGCCCCGATTTTCAATTGATTCAAACCAAATTTTTCCGCCATGTCTTTCGATAATATTTTTGACAATATAAAGCCCTAATCCAATTCCCTCAGCTTGATATTTCACCGCATTTCGAGCTCGGAAAAATTTTTCAAAAATTTTTGATTGTTCATCTTCAGGAATTCCAATTCCAGTATCTTTAACCGAAACCAAAGCAAAAGGTTTATCTTCTAAAATCTCACTTCTAATATGAATCTCTCCATTTTTAACATTATAAATCAAAGCATTTTCAATTAAATTATCTAAAACAATTCTGATTTTTATTGGATCACAAAAAACAAAAATTTCTTTTTGTTTTGACTCAAAGAAAAGTCTCACTTGATAGCGAGCCGCAATTTTTTCCCATTTTTCTTTGCTTTCTTTTATCAGCTGATTTAACTCAACTTTTTCAAATTGATAACCAAACCTTCCTTCTTCAATTCGCGCCGCACTTAAAAGATCATCAATAATTTCTCCAAGATTAGCCGAAATTGATTTTAGGCGTAAAAGAAGCTCCTTGGCTTCTTGAGGAATTGAATCAGAAATCATTTTTTCCAAGCTCTCCAGTCCCCATCTGATTTCTGAAACTGGAGTATTCAAATTATGAGCTGCAATGTTTAAAAATTCACTTTTTTCTTTTAAAAGAAATTTTTCTCGACTAATATCTTTTATCACTTTTACAAAACAAATTGGTTTTCCTTTTTTATCAAAAATTTTTCCAAAATAAATTCTTAGCTCCCGCCAAGGTTTTTCAAATACCAGCCGAAAAACTTCAAAATCTTTAAATTTTTTTTCTATTTTGATTGCTGGTGCCAAAGAAGGAAAAACAATTTGAGCTAAAAACTGCCAGCGCTCATCTTTTATTTTTTGAGGACTGATTTTTTTTCCTAAAACCTCTTCTTTTTTCAAAGAAAAAAATCTCTCCGCCGATTTGTTAAAACCAATCAAAGTAAAATCTTTATCATAAACAATCACCGGATCAACTAAAAACTCAACAATTTCTTTCCAGAGATTTTTTTTAAAAAGAGCTTCTTTTTCTTTAAAAAAAAGCCGCCAAGAAATTAAAGTTAAAAAAAGACCTAAAATTAAATAGGAAAGGAAAAGAGAAAAAAAGCTAATCTTTAAAAATTTTCCTAAGGCTAAAAGAAAAAGAGAAGGTAAAAACAAAATCCAAAACCACAAATTTTCTTTTGAAGAAAAAAAGAAAAAAACTCTTTTCATAAAATTAAAATAGCCTTTGAGGTTCTTTTTTTCCGAAAATCTCTTCAGACCTTTTAATTAAAGAAGCAAATTCGTACTTTTCAAAAAATTTTTTTATTTTTTCTGGCTCAAGCTTTAATTTAAGCTCCTCCAAAGAAAACTTCAACGGAAGATTTTTCTTTAAAATTACCAAAGATTTTGAAAAGAAAGCCTGATTTTTATTTTCTTTCAAAGCTTCAACTATCTTTGAAGAGTATTTTTTAAATTTTGAAGGATTCTTCTCAAGCTCAAGATATAAATTTTCAATATTTCCAAATTCCTTTAAAAGATTTTGAGCCGTTTTTTTTCCAATTCCTTTCACTCCAGGAATATTATCTGAAGGATCGCCACAAAGCGCTTTAAAATCAGGAATTTGAGAAGGCTTCAATCCAAATTTTTTCTCCACTTCTTTCTCATCATAAATTTTTGTTTCAGAAATTCCTTTTTTGAAAGTCAAAACCACTATTTTTTCATCTTTTACTACCTGAAGAGTATCAAGATCACCAGTGAGAATCATTACCTTTATTTGAGGAAACTTTTCTAAAATTTTTTCAGCTAAACTACCAATAAAATCATCAGCTTCAAAACCTTCTTTTTCAAAAATTTTGATATTAAAAGCCTCTAAACCTTCTTTTATTTTTGGAATCTGAGAAGCCAGTTCATCTGGTGTTTTTGGTCGAGTCGCTTTATATTCTTTGTATCTTTGATGACGAAAAGTTGGCGCTGGAAGATCAAAACAAGCGGCAAGATAATCAGGCTTCATTTCTTTTAAAATTTTCAAAAGAATAGAAAAAAATCCATAAACTGCCTGGATTGGCTCTTTCTTCTTAGTAGTTAAAGGCGGCAAAGCATGAAAAACTCGATGAATTAAAGCATTGGCATCAATGAGAAGAAAAAGCATAATTTTTATTTTTTAATTTTGATCTCTCTTTCTTTCAGGTTTTTAAAGGAAAAATAAATTTTTAAAGAGTTTTTTGGTAAAATTCCTTTTATTTTATCCGCCCATTCAATGGCGACAATATTTTTAGGATTTTTGATAATTTCTTTAAAACCTAAATTCAAAATCTCTTTTTTAGAACTCACCCGATAAAGATCCCAGTGATAAAATTTATACTTTCTTTTTCGATAAAAAAAAGGATATTCTCGAAAAATCAGAAAGCTTGGTGAGATAATTTTTGTTTTGATTTTCAAACCTGAAGCAAAACCTTTAATAAAAGTAGTTTTTCCACTCCCAAGCTCTCCGATCAAAGCGATCACTTTAGGTTTTTTTCCTTTTAAAACTTCTTGAGCTAATTTTTTTCCAATTTCTTTAGTTTCTTTTTCGCTTCGGCTCAAAATTTTTAGCAAATATTTTGATACCATCTAATTTTGATTTTCTTTAATTTTAAAGAAACCTCAACTGCCAAAAGATCAATTTGAATTTTAAACTTTCCCAGATCAATCTTTTTTTCTTTAAGGTAAAATAAAATTCCTTTTTTGATCTTTTTTAACTTGGAAAAATTAAAATGCTCTTCAGGTCGAGTTTTTAAAGAAAAAACCGTTTTTACTTCCACAAAATGAATTTCATTTCTTCTTTGGGCAATCAAATCAATTTCAAAATTTTTCCTTTGATAATTTTTTTCAACAATCTTAAAACCTTTCTTTTCTAAAAACCTCTGAGCAATTTCTTCTCCTTTCCTCCCTTTAAATTTTAAAAACCTTTTCATTCCTCCCACTTCCCACCTCCATTAGTTGCGGGCAGAGGGAATCGAACCCTCATCTCCTGCTTGGAAGGCAGGTGTAATAGCCATTATACTATGCCCGCTTTTCACAAGGCCTGGGAGGGAATTGAACCCTCGTACGCGGTTTTGCAGACCGCTGCCTGAGCCACTCGGCCACCAGGCCTTTCAGATTTAAATTTTAATTTAACTTTTATCGAAGTCAACTCTTTTGACTTTTAATTTTTTCTTATTTAGAATTTTAAAAATTTGTGAAACAATTACTTTTAGGTCTTTCAACTTTAGTTGGCACAATTATTGGTGGGGGAATTTTTGCTCTCCCTTATACTTTTTTTAAAGCGGGCTTTCTTCCTTCAGTCTTTCTTTTAATTTTAATTACCTTTTCTCTTTGTCTGCTTCACCTTTTTTACCTTGAAATTATTCAAAAAGAAGAAAAACCTCATCGTTTTGTTGGCTATATCGAAGAAACTTTAGGAAAAAAATTCAAAATTTTAGCCAGCATTTTTCTTTTAGGAAGCTTCTGGATTTCTCTTTTAATTTATCTTATCTTAGGAGCAAATTTTTTAAGCGCGCTTTTAAAAATTGATTTTCATCTTGCTTTTTTTATTTTCTTCTTTTTAGGAAATCTTTTAATTTGGCTTGGCTTAAAAGAAATTTCCCTAGTTCAGCTTTTTGGTTCATTTTTCTTAGCTTTTATTATCCTTTTTCTATTTTTCAATGCCCTTCCAAAAATTGATTTCTCTTTTCTTTCCTTTAAAAAGATTTCCTTTTCATCTCTTTTTCTTCCCTATGGCAGCCTTCTTTTTTCTCTTTATGGTCGAGCCGCAATTCCAGAAGTGACTTCTTTGATTTCTTCAGCTAAAAAACAAAAATTGGTTGTGGTTTTAGGAACAATTTTGCCAGCAATTTTATATCTTTGTTTTATCATCACCATTCTTGGCACCTCAAAAGAAGTTTTTCCTTTCCCTGAAAAAAATCTTTCTCAAGTTTTTGGAGAAAAAACTCTTTTTCTTTTCAATCTTTTTGGCTTTTTTTCCATTTTCACTTCTTATCTGGTTATTGGCTTAAATCTAAAAGAAACTTTTGTCTTAGATTTTTCTTTGCCTAAAAACCTTTCTTTTTCTTTAACTGCTTTTGTTCCTTTGATTTTTTATTTTCTAGGATTTAAAGATTTTATTAAACTCATTGATTTTTGTGGTGGTAGCTTTCTTGCTTTAAATTCTCTGCTTCTCATCTTTGCTTATCTTAAACTTAAAAAAAGAAATTATCCTAAAGCTCTGGCTTATTTTCTAATTTTAATTTTTCTTTTTGCTTTTCTTTGGCAAATTTTAAATCTTTTCAAAATTGCTTGACAAAAATAAAACTTTCAATATCATTACTTACCAAGTGGTAAGTAAAGGTCGAAATAAAGGTCGAAAAAATTTTTAAAAAAATGACCAAAGTTTTATCTAAAATCAAAACCAATATTTATCTTTTTCTTCTAAAAGAGGCTTTAAAAAGAAAAAGTTTAAGAAAAACTTTTCTAGATCAACTTGAAAAAAAAGCCAAAAAAGCTTTACTTGAAGACAAAAAATTTCCACGAGCGGTTCAAGAAAAAAAGCTCCAATGGCTAAGCGCTTTTATAAATCAAGGTTTTAAAAACCTTGAAAAAGGTTATGTTTCTCCTTCTATTTTAGAAAAACTGATTGAAGTTTTAGGAAGAAATAATTTTTTCAGAGGAGAAATTCCAGAGATAAAAAAAGCCAAAGAAGCTTTTAAAGAAAAATATGGAGTATATCCACCTCTTTTTCTTACCCTTTCTCCAACTCAGGTTTGTAACCTAAGATGTAAAGGCTGTTATGCGGCTTCTTCTCCAGAGACAGCCGTCACGATGCCATTTGAAATTGCCGAGCGAATTTTAGAAGAAAACCATGATCTTTTTGGAAATCGTTTCATTGTCTTTTCTGGTGGCGAACCGCTAATGTATCAAAGCCAAGGAAAAACCATTTTTGATCTTTTTGCAAAATATCCTGACACTTTCATTATTTTCTATACCAATG
>CAZNFF010000008.1:0-17467 GCA_964572495.1 uncultured Candidatus Saccharibacteria bacterium | reverse complement strand
AAACCCGACTTCCTTTTTTGATTTCTTCTTTAATGAATTGATAAACTTTTTCCCGGCTCTGAGGCGCAACAATCTTGGTAATTACTTTTCTTTTTTTTGGACCTCTTTTGATAATCGAAAGATCAAGATCAGCATAAACCGCTAAAGCCAAAGTTCTGGGAATTGGAGTTGCCGTCATTGAAAGAAAATGAGGCAAAAATCCTTTTTGCTCGGTTAATTTTTTCCTTTGCTCTACTCCAAAGCGATGTTGTTCATCAATGATCACCAAACCAAGTTTTTTAAAAGAAACTCCTTCTTCAAGTAAAGCATGGGTGCCAAAAATTAAATCAACATTTCCTTTTTTTATTTCTCTTTTAAGATTTTCTTTTTTTATTGAAGCCACTTCTTTTTGAGAAAAAATCTGACATTTTTTTGAAGCTAAAAGTCCAAAACTAAATCCAAAATCAGAAAAAAATTTAATCGCAGTTTGAAAATGCTGGCAAGCCAAAATCTCAGTTGGGGCAAGCATTACCACTTGGAGACCATTTTTCATTACCATTGCCGAAGCAATTAAAGCGACAATTGTTTTTCCAGAACCAACATCACCTTCTAAAAGCCGATTTGAAGGATAAGGTTTTTTAAAATCAGCCAAAATTTCGGATAAAGCTTTTTTTTGGTCAAAAGTAAGAGAAAAAGGTAAAGATTTTAAAATTTGATTTAAAAATTTTTGGTCAATTTCAATCTTTGGGGCAGAAAATTTTTCTAAATTTTTCTTCTTCAAAGCCAAAAAAAGTTGAAATAAAAACAAACTCTCAAAATCAAATCTTTTTTTAGCTTTCTCAATTTCAGAAAAACTTTTTGGCTGATGAAGCCAAATAATTGCCTGACTTTTTTCTGGAAACTGAAATCTTTTCAAAATCTCTTTGGGAAGAGGATCTTCAATTTTTTTGGCTAAAGGAAGAATTTTTTTAATTAAATAGCGAAAAAAACGAGAAGTAATTCCTCTGGTTTCTCTATAAAAAGGCACAATTCTTGCCAGATGAAGCTTAACCTGGCTTTCAAATTCATAAATTGGCTCTAAAAGATAAAAGCCGTAAAAATCATCAAAATAAGCCTTCCCGGCAAGATAAACTTCTTTTCCTGGTTTTAAAATTTTTGAAAGATAAGACTTTCCAAACCAAACTCCTTTAATCAAACCAGTTCCATCATCAATAATGATCTCAAAAATGGTTCTTTTTGTTTTTAAAGTCTTTTTAATTTCAGCTTTAATAATCTTTCCTTTAACTGACGCTTCTTCTCCAATTTTAAGTTCTGAAATTTTTTTAACTTTTGAAAAGTCTTTGTATTTAGTTGGAAAATAAAAAAGAAGGTCTTCTACTTTAAAAAGACCAAGCTTTTTTAAGGAAGTTAAATTTTTTTTCCAAACTCCTTTAAGAAAAAAGCTTAAAGGAAACTGAAGCATTTTTATTTTTCCTCTGGAGCAAGATTATAATAACTGAACAAAAATTGAGCTAATTTTCTAAAAACTGGAACAACGGTAAAACCAGAAAGAGTGGCTTTTTTTGGCTTGTCAAGTTTTATTAAGATAATAAATTTTGGATTATCTGCCGGTGCAAAGCCAACATAGCTATGGATGTATTCATCAAGATATTTTCCTTTAAAAGGAATTTGAGCCGTTCCGGTTTTTCCAGCAATCTGATAACCCTCAACTTTTGCCAAAACATTTTTTTCAACTGCATTTACTAAAAGCGAAGTTAAAATTTGAGAGGTTTCCTTTGAAATTGGTTGAGCTATCATTTTTGGAGAAATTTCTTTTTTCTTTCCATCTGGAAAAATAACTTTTTCTACCAAAAAAGGTTTCATCATTTTTCCTTGATTGGCAATGCTAGAGAAAGCTGAAATCAATCCAATTGGGGTCACCGAAATTCCTTGTCCAAAACTTGCCGTTGCTAGTTCTACTTCTCCTCCTTTTTCTAAATTTTTTAAAGATCCTTTTACTTCTCCAGGAAGATCAATCCCGGTTTTTTTATTAATCCTAAATTTTTCTAAATATTTAATCAAATCCTCTTTTCCTAACTTTTGAGCTACCCAAACCGCTCCAGTGTTAATGGAATGCTCCAAAATCTCTTTGATAGTAATTTCTCCATGACTTTTCTTGTCCCAATTTTCAATGATTCTATCTTTTATTTTCACTTTTCCTGGATCAAGATATTTATCTTCCAAACTTATTTTTTTTGCTTCCAAGGCTCCAGCAATGGTAATCACTTTCATTACTGAGCCTGGCTCATAAATAGTTTGATGGCAAGGATTTAAAAAATTTTTTACCGGAAATTTGAAATAAAAGTTAGGATCAAAATCAGGCAAAGAAACCATGGCTAAAATTTTTCCTGTCTTTGGCTCCATTACAATAATTTGACCAGCTTCAGCTTCTTGATTTTCTTTTAACTCTTTTAAAAGCTGATAGGCTTTCTCTTGAATATCCTTTTCCAAAGTCAAAATAAGATCTTTTCCTTCAGAAAGCTCTTGATCATAAAAAGCTTCAATGCCATATCTTCCTTTCCATTTTCCTTTTTCATCTAAGCTGACAAAACCAACTACATGAGAAAAAAGAGAAGAAAAAGGATAATATCTTTCAATTTTTTTCTCAAGATAAACTCCTTTTAAATTCAAGTTTTTTATTTTCTCTATTTCTTCTTTTGAAAGTTTTCTTTTAATAAGCTCATAAGGATCATCTTTCTTTTCAACCTTTTCTAAAATTTCATTGTAAGGAATTTCCGGAAAAATTTCGCTTAAAATTTTTGCGGTCTTTTCTTTCTCTTCAATTTCTTTGGGAACCACAAAACAGGCATCAAATTTTTTTGAAATTGCTACCGGAATTAGTTTTTCTTTTTGATGAACAAAAATATCACCCCGCCAAACTGGTTTTAAATTTTCAGTTGCTTTTATCTGAAGCGAAGCTTTGAGCCTCCAAAATTGAGCTTCTTTTATCTGAAGCTGATAAAGCCGAAAAACAACCGCCAAAAAAGCTAAAGAGAAAAGAAAAATTAAAAAATGAAGTCGAAAATTTTTTTTCATAAGAATTTAAAACTTCAGCCCTCTTTTTGAGGGCTGAAGTTTTCTTTTATCGATCCCGATATTTTTCTATTAGCTCTAAAATTTTTTCTTTTTCAATAATTCCACTTACTCTTTCAATTTCTTTTCCTTCTTTATCTAAAAAAATAAAAGTTGGCAAACTTTCAAGTTGATATTCTTTCATTACTTCTGGGTGCTCATCAACTGAAATAAATTCGGTTTCTAGCCAAGGATTTTCTTTTTCAACTTCTTCCCACCTTGGCTTCATCACTTTACATCCAGAACACCAGCTAGCACCGATTTTTAAAACTTTCATATTTTATCTTTAGCTTTACGACCTTTGTCATTTCATCCATAAAAGAACAATCTTTTCAATTTTTGGAGTCAAAAGATGGGTTGAGTCGCTTTTAAGGATCACTTTATAACGAAGATAACGATGTTTATTATGAAACTCTAAATCTGATTCAGGGATGCTAACTTCATACCAGCCAGGATTATTTTCCCAAATCCCATACCCATAAGGACCAGTCCAAACAAAATCAGCTGGATTAGTGGTATCAGAAGAGCCTAGATAAAATTTGACATCACAGCCTGTCGGAACCTCTCCTTTCCAGACCGCACCAATTAAAGTTGCTTTAGGAGTCTCACTATCAATAATTAAAGAAATAAGCTCACCGGAACTAGCATAGCCAGCTGGCGCCCAATCAGTGACGACTTCGAAGTCAGAAGTATTTTCACAATAATTAGGATTGCCTGAATAAACTTCAATATCAACACAACTAAAACAAATCCAGCCAAGTTTATCATTCCAAGCCCAGCCTCGAAAATGTCCTTTACCATCATCACCTTTTTCAATCCATACTTTATAACTTGAAGTAGCGCAAACATCATAATCAGTAATTCCAGTTTCATCCTTACAAGAAAAACTAATCCAGCCAACCTTCTCATTCCAAGCCCAGCCAGAAAGGTTTCCATTGCCATCATTTTTGACATAATAAGTTGAAGTAGCGCAATAATCTATTCCATCAGGATTGCCAGTGCTATCACAATTTAAACTAATAATTCCTAAACTTGAACTGGCATAGCCATAAAGTTTATTTGCAGTAACTTCTACATCATCATGATAAAAATCAATCCAGCCAATATTATCATTCCAAGCCCAATGATCATAAGGATCGCTGCTAATGTTAAGAGCTAAAACTACCGGAGCTAAAAAAATTATAGGAAGTAGAAAATAAAATTTTTTCATAAATTCTATTCTAAAGTAATCACCCCTGAAGAAGAATAATCAATATTGGTTGAAGTTGAAAAAGTAGTAGTGCTTTCTTGAAAAGAAATCACTTTTTCTCCCACCGGACCCCCACTCCAATCCTCCTGACTCCAGTTTTCTTCTTCTCGAAATCTTGAAATAATTGTCTCTGACTCTACTTTTCCTCCATCCCATTTTACCGTAATTTTTACTTTCACTTTTAAAGGATCATTAATATCTTCAATTTCAAAATATCGAGTAAAACTTTCTTCTCCTACATTTACCGTCCCTTCTCCGGCAACGATTGAAAAATTTCCATCACTTTTTTCCAAATGATATTTTCCACTTTCTCTTTTATCGTAAATATTAAACCAATCTTCAATTGCCAAAACTTTTAAAATTTCTTGAGTTTCTTGAATTAAACTTCGAGCTGTATCTCTTTTAAAACTTTGTTTTTGGCTTTTAAGAGCAGTTGAAATCAAAAAGAAGCCACCTCCAAAAGCCACTCCGATAATTAAAATTCCAATAATAACTTCAATTAAGATCTGGGCACGTTTTCTTGGCATCTTCATAAATGCCCCGGGAGGGAATCGAACCCCCGACGCCTAGCTCTTCAGGCTAGCGCTCTACCACTGAGCTACCGGGGCAAAAATTTCAAAAAGGCTCGGAGGCAGGGATTCGAACCCCGACTTCCAGGGCCAGAACCTGGCGTCCTACCATTAGACGACCTCCGAACCTAATGAAATTCTATTTAAAAAATCTTTTTTTTCAACTAAAAAACGCCATTTTATCTTTGACCAATAAGGTCCAGCATAATCAATACCAATTCTCGGTTTTCTTTTAATCTCAGATTTTTTAAATTTTATCTTCCAATCTTCAAGCCAAAGTCTTTTTGAAAAAACTAAATCTTCACCATAAAAACTTTGATCCAGTTTAAAATATTGGCAAAGCTTTCCTGGACCATCAACAAAATTTTCCTTTTTTGATAAAGGAAAAACCGCTCTTAAAAGAACACATTCCGGTCGGTTTGCTAAAGAGGTCGTAATATTTAGCTGCCAATACATTCCATAAATCAGATAAAGATAACAAAAACCTCCAAGAAAATACTCTACAATATTTCTTTTGGTAAGCTTATTTTGATAAGCATGAGAAGCTTTATCTTTAGGACCAATATAAGCCTCAGTTTCAACAATAATTCCTTTAATCAGCTTTCCTTGGTATTTTCTTACCAAAACTTTTCCTAAAAGTTCTTGGGCAACTTTTAAAGTTGGTTTTAAAAAGAATTCTCGAGAAAGTCTTTTCATTTTTTAAAAATCAAAAATTTCAATTTCTGGCTCTAAATCAACTTTAAATTTTTCTTTTACCTTTTTTTTGCATAAAAAGATAAGCTTTTTAAAATCAGAAGCTTTTCCTTTCCCTAAATTGATAAAAAAATTAGCATGCTTTTCTGAAATTTGGATTTGACCAACTTTTTTTCCTTTCAAAAAAACTTGATCAATTAAAAAACCAGCTGAAATTTTGCCATTTTTTTCAAATTTTTTAAATTTTTTTTGATAAATTTTAGGAAGGCTTTTAAAGTCAACATTTTTAAACACGCAGCCACAACTTAATTTTCCAATTGGCTGAGTTTTCTTTCTTAGCTCTAAAAATCTTTTAATTTTCCTTTCAATTTTTTCTTTTTTTTCTTTTTTCAATTTCAAAGCCACTTCAACAATGGCTTCTTTTTGTTCTTTAAAAGAACTAAAGCGATAAGAAAATTCTAAATCCTTTTTAAGATAAATTTTTGAATCAAAAGGCTCTTTTAAAGAAATGGTTTTTACCCATAAAATTAAATCTTTAATTTCTTTTCCAAAAGCACCGCAATTTTCAAAAACACACCCTCCCAAAGTGCCAGGAATACCCGAAGCCCATTCAAGCCCACTTAAAAAATTTTTTTTAGCAAATTCAATTAACTCTGAAAGCAAAACCCCACTTTGAGCGATAATAATATTTTCCAAAAAAATTCTTTTTCTTTTTAAATTAATCTTAATCAAAAGCCCATCAAAACCTTTATCAGAAAAAAGAACATTTGAACCTCCACCAAGAAGAAAAAATTTTAGCTTCTTTTTTTGAGCAAACTTTAAAGCTTTTTTTAGCTCTGAAATTGAATTCACCTTACAAAAATACTTTGCCTTTCCTCCAATTTTCAAAGTATTCCAATTTTTCAAAGAAACATCTTTTAAAATTTTCATTTTGTTTTATAATTCTCAAAAATCAATGAAAGAAAAAAGAATTGGAATCTTAGGAGGGGCTTTTAATCCACCTCATCTAGCTCATCTTAAAATGGCTCAAAAAGCAATGAAGCTTTTAAAACTTGATAAAATCATTTTTATGCCTTGCGGTCTTCCAGCTCTTCCAAAAAAAGATTTAGCTCCAGCTAAAGATCGTCTTGAGATGGTAAAGCTTTTAGTTAAACCCTATCCCAAATTTTTAGTTTCTGATTATGAAATAAAAAAAGCCAAACAAGGCAAAAAATCTTATACCATCGACACTATTAAATATCTTAAAAGAAAATACAAAAATGTAAAACTTTTTTGGATTATTGGTGAAGATTCGTTTCATGACATCATCAAAGGCAAATGGAAAAAAAGCTCAAAACTTTTTGATCTAGCAACATTTGTGGTTTTTAAAAGAAAAAATTCAAAAAAACTTCCTAAAAAATATCAAAAAAAAGCCAAGGAGCTTTTAAAAAAAGTTATTTATATCAAAGACTTTCATCTTCCCATCTCTTCAACTGAAATTAGAAAAAGAATAAGAGAAGGCAAAAGTATCAAAAATTTAGTTCCAAAAGAAATTTTAAACTATCTTAAAAATTCTTGTCTTTATCTTAAAAAGACTTCCCAAAAATGAAATTTTTATTATAATTTTGGAGCGTATGGAGGAAAAAATTTCTTTTATCCAGGAAAATTTAAGGAAAGATCTTCCTGAAATAAGACCAGGAATGAAGGTAAAAGTAATTGAAAGATTTTTTGAAGGAGGAAAAGAGAAAACCTCTGAATTTGAGGGTATTGTTATTGCTACTCGCCATGGCAAAGGACTTGATGGTACTTTTTGTGTTCGAAACGTTTTAGATGGAATTGGAGTTGAAAAAATCTATCCTTTACATTCTCCAGCTATTAAAGAAATCAAAATTTTGGAAAAATATAAGGTCAGAAGAGCAAAATTATATTTCCTTCGCTCTCTTTCTCCTAAAGAGATAAGAAGAAAATTAAGAAAAAAGGTAAAATAAAGCTAAGAAACAACTTGGACTTATTTTTCGTTTTCTATGTTAGAAGAGGAAAAACTAATTGAAAAAGCCAAAAAAGGCGACTTTTTTGCCTTTGAAGAGATCTACAAAAAATACGGACCAAGAGTTTTTCGGTTTATTTATTGGAAGACTTCAGATATCGAAATTACCAAGGATTTAGTCCAGGAAGTATTTTTGAAAGCTTTTAAAAAAATCAAGAAATTTAAAATCAAAAAAGAAGGATCGATTTCTTCTTGGCTTTTAAAAATTGCTCGAAATACCGTCATTGATTTTTATCGAACTTCAAAGCCAGTAACTTCTTTGGAAAGTTTAGAAGATCCAATGATTCAATTTGCTTCTTCAGAGCCTTCTCCTTTTGAAAAAACTTCCCAGAATCTAGAAAAAGAAGTTTTAGAAAAAGCTTTAAAAAAACTTCCTGAAATTCAACGAGAAGTGCTGGTTTTAAGATTCATTGAAGGGCTTTCTTCAAAAGAGGTAGGAAAAATTCTTAAAAAAAGCGATGGCGCCATTCGAATCATTCAATATCGAGCTTTAAAAAAATTGAAAAAAATTTTAGAGGAAGATTTTGATTTTTATTAAAAAATCAATGCTGAAGTTTTTAATCCAAAAAATAAAAGAAAAAAAGGAAGCCGAAATTTTTGAAGAAAAACTTTCTGGCAAAATCCCTGCTTCAGAAGAGGATTGGGTTTTAATTAACTTAGCTCAAAAATTGAAATCTCTTAAAAAAGAAACTCCAGTCTTTCTTCCTGCTCTCAATTTAGAAATTGAAGAAAAAACTTCAGTTTCTTTTCTCAAACCAATTTTTATCTTTTCAGCTACCCTAGCAATTCTTATTCTCTTTCTTTTTACCTCAACTCCTAAATTCTCGGGCTTAAATAAAAAGGCTATTGCTAAAGAAAAAGAAATGATTGAAAAACAAGTTTCTTTTCCTAAAAAAACTGAAAAAAAGGTAGAAATCATTCTTAAAAACCTATGAAAAAACTTGCTAAAGTCTTAATTCTTTTAACCTTCTTTTCTCTTTTTTATTTTGGCGAAATTAAAAAGGCAGAAGCCTTTTCTTTTCCTAATCTTTTCAAAGAAATCTTCAAAGCTCTGCCTTTTTCATCTCAAAAAGATGAATTTGAAATTAAAAAAGAAGCACTTTTAAAAGCAGTTGATCTTAAACTAGAAACTTTAAACCATTCCAAAGAGCTTTTTGAAGATTTTCTTTTTTCTACCTCTACTAAAACTTTTTCTCTTTCTTCAAGTTCAATTGATCTTCTAAAAAAGCTTACTTCTTCCTCTTTGGAGTTTATCAATCAAGAAATTGAATTTTATCTTGAAGAAAAAGAAGCTTTAGATAAAGCCAGCGATCTTTTCCAGCTTCTTACTATCAAAGAGAGTATTTTGCTTCATCAAGGAGCGATTAAAAGATTGAAAAAAGAAGAAATTAAAAAAATCAGTGAAAATTTAACCCAAATCTTTAATCATCAAAAAATTATTGAAATTGCCTCTCAAAGAGAAGAGAAAATTAGAAAAGATCTTTCTCTTCTAAAAGAAGATTTTCCTAAAATCGAATTTTTAGAAAATCTTTTAAATTTAAGCCAAAGAGAAATTATCTTAGCAAAACATCTTCTTAAAAAAGAAATCCTTCTTTTCCTTTTCAAAACTTCCTTAAAAGAAAAAATTAGAGAAGAAAAAATTTCTCCTTTTGAAATTGAAAAAATCAAGGAAAAAATTGAAAAACTTGGAGTTGAAAACTTTTCTTTAGAAGATGATTCTGATCTTAATTTAATTGGCTCTCAAATTGAAAAATTAATTGAAAATGTTTATGAAAATTTTGAGACAATGGCTTCTCTGGTAAATTCAGAAAAGTAAAAGTTATTTTACTGCCTCTTTTAAAGCTTTTGCTGGTCTGAATTTTGGCACTACCTTTGCTGGCACTTGAATTTTCTCTCCAGTCTTTGGATTTCGAGCTTCTCTGGCAGCTCGTTTTACCACTCTAAAAGTTCCAAACCCAGCAATGGCAACTTCTTCTCCTTTAGCCAAAGCATTGGTAATCGCTTCAAAAATTCCTTCGACTACTTTTTTAGCATCTTTTTTTGAAAGTCCGCTGATTTTTTGAACTTCTTCGACTAATTTTTCTTTGTTCATAATTTTTTCAAACCCTTTTTCGACCTTTCAATTATTTCAGTTTAAAATTTTAATTTTAAAATGTCAATCTTTTAGCGGGCATATTCAATGGCTTTTGTTTCTCGAATGACCACCACTTTAATTTCGCCAGGATATTTTAATTCTTCTTCAATTTGTAAAGCAATTCGCCGAGCTAAATCATAAGCCTTCCAATCATCAACCACTGAGGGTTCTACAAAAACCCAAACTTCTCTTCCCGCTCGAATGGCATAAGCTTTTTTCACTCCTTCAAAAGAAGTGGCAATTCTTTCAAGATCTTGAAGTCGCTTAAGATATTGCTCCAAAGTTTCTCTCCTTGCTCCGGGTCGAGCCGCAGAAATTGCTTCTGCTGCTGCCACTACATAAGCTTCTGGGGAAGCAAAAGGATAGGTTTCATGATGAGCTTGCATCGCTTCAATTACTTCTTTTTCAATGCCATATTTTTCCAAAACTCTTCTTCCAATCTCAACATGATCGCCTTTTACCTCAAAATCTAAAGCTTTTCCAATATCATGAAGCAAAGCCGCTTTTTTAGCTACTTCAACATTTAAACCAAGTTCAGAAGCAAGCATTGCCGCTAAATGAGCCGCCTCAATTGAATGCTGAAGCACATTTTGTCCAAAACTGGTTCGATAATGAAGTCTTCCTAAAAGAAAAACAATTTCTTTTGGCAAATCATAAATCCCAACTTCATAGCAGGCATTTTCACCGGCTTCTTTAATTTTCTCAACCACTTCCTTTTTGGCTTCCTCCACTTTTTCCTCAATTCTTGCCGGCTGTATTCTTCCATCTTTTATTAATTTTTCCAAAGCAATCCGGGCAATTTCTCTCCTAATTGGATCAAAACAAGACAAAGTGACAATTTCTGGAGTTTCATCAATAATCACATCCACTCCGGTTAATTTTTCAAAAGTTCTAATATTTCTTCCTTCTTTTCCAATAATTCTTCCTTTCATTTCTTCATTGGGAAGAGGAACCACGGTCGTGGTAATTTCACTGACACAGCTTCGGCTTAATCTTTGAATCGCTTCACTCATAATCTGAGCGGCTTTTTTCTCAAGTTCTTCTTTTCTTTCTCTTTCCAGTTTCTTCATCGTCTCCACCAAATCTTGCTTGATGTTTTTTTCAACCATTTCCAAAAGCTCTTTTTTTGCTTCTTCCTGGCTCATCTTCGAAACTTCTTCTAACCTTTTCAAAACTTTTTCTTTAAGAGAAAAAATTTCTTTTTTTATTTTTTCAATTTCTTTTCTTTCTTCAGCTAATTTTCTTTGAAATCTTTCCTGCTCCTGAGCTTTTCTTTCCAAAATTTCCTCTTTTCTTTGAAGCCTTTTCTCGCTTTCAAAAAGAAGCTGTTTTCTTTCTTTTTCCTCTTTTTGAGCTTCTTCAATAATTTTCTGAGCCTTGGCTTTAGCTTCTAAAATTTCTTCTTGAGCCTTCTTTTTTGCTTCTTCAATAATCTTTTTAACCTTAACATCCAAACTCTGAGCTTTTCTTTTAGCTAAAAATTCTCTTAAAAAATATCCCAAAAAACCACCCAAAAGAAGGGTTAGAATTATTATTAAAAGAGGGTTTTCTAAGATCATGTTTTTTCCTTAAAAGAATATCGAAAAAAAGGTCTTTTGTCAAAAAGCCAGATTTATGTTAAAATTTTTAAGGCAAAATGGTCAAAATCTTAAGATTTATCTTAAAAAAGCTTTCTGAGCTTACTTTAAGAAAATATCGCCCCAAAATTATCGCCATTTCAGGAACAGTTGGTAAAACTTCAACTAAAGAAGCTATTCTTTGTCTTTTAAGAAAATTTAGAAACTGCCGCGCTACTTCAAAAAATTATAACAATGAACTTGGCGTCCCTTTAGCTATTTTAGGAGATTGGCAGGAAATTTCTTCTCCGGCAGCTCTTTTTTGGTTAAAAGTGATTTTAAGTTCAATTTGGAATCTCATTTTTTTTAACAAAAGCTATCCTGAAATTTTAATTTTAGAACTTGCAGCTGATCGACCTGGAGATATTGAATATTTTATGAAATTTATCAAGCCCAATATTGGAATTATCACTGCAGTTGGCGAAATTCCTTCTCACATTGAATTCTATCCCAATCTTTCAGCTTTAGCCAAAGAAAAAGCCAAAATTATTGAAAATCTGCCTCCTGATGGCTTGGCAATTTTAAATTTTGATGACGTTTTAGTTCTTTCAATGAAAGAAAAAACCAAAGCTAAAGTGATAACTTATGGCTTTAAAGAAGGAGCTGATTTTCAAATCTTAAATTATCAAATTGAGTTTAATGAAAACTTTAAAGGCACTTCAATGAAATTTTTCTGGCAAGGCAATTTAATTCCTTTTAAAATTGGAAATACTTTTGGAAGAGGAATAGTTCTCTCTTTAGCAGCAGCTTTCTGTGTTGGTATCAGCGAAAATTTAAACCTCATTGAAATCTCTAATGCTTTAGATGATTTTTATCCTCCAAAGCATCGGATGAATTTAATTAAAGGAATCAAAAATAGCTGGATTATTGATGATTGCTATAATGCTTCTCCAATTTCAGTGAGAAATGCTTTTGAGGTTCTAGAAAAAATTGAAGCTCCCAGAAAAGTAATTATTCTTGGAGATATGAAAGAGCTTGGAAAATACAGCTATGAAGCCCATTTTGGAATTGGAAAAGAAGCCGCCAAAATTGGTGATATTTTAATTTTTGTTGGCGATTTTGCAAAAATTTATGAAGCTGGTGCCAAAGAAGCTGATCCTTCAAAGGAAATTTACTGCTTTGAAACTTCTGAGAAAGCCAAACTTAAAGTTCAAGAGCTTTTAAAAGAAAAAGATTTAATCCTCATTAAAGGCTCCCGAGCAATAAGACTTGAAAAAATTTTAGAAGAGATTAAATATCAATAATATAGAGTAGAGAAATAAAAATTCAGCTTTGCGCTTTGAGTTTTGCGCTTTGCGCTTAATTAAAAATCTGCCGCTATCGTCTAGTGGACTAGGACGCTGCTCTCTCAAGGCAGAAACCCGGGTTCGAATCCCGGTAGCGGCACAAAAAAGTTTTAAGCCAGCTTTTTAAAAAAGCTTAAGTCCTAAAGGTCGAGGATTTATATCTAAATGATCCAAAAATGGTCAAGATTCATCCTTTAGCTGATTACATTTTAGTTGAACCGATTGAAGAAGAAAGCAAAACCAAAGCTGGAATTATCATTCCGGAAACTGCCGAAAAAGAAAAACCTCAAAAAGGAAAGGTGATTGCTACCGGTCCTGGTAGGCTTGATGAAAATGGAAAAAGAATTCCTTTGGAAGTAAAAAAGGGAGATATTGTGCTTTTCAAAAAATATGCTCCGGATGAGATTAAAATTAATGACAAAGAATATTTAGTGATTAAAGAAGAAGATATTATTGCAAAGGTCGAAGAAAAATAAAATCTACTCTTATGGCAAAACAAATCGTTTTCAATCAAAAAGCAAGAGAACTTCTCAAAAAAGGTATTGATAAGTTGGCAAATGCCGTAAAAGTCACTTTGGGACCAAAAGGTCGGGCAGTGGTTTTAGAAAGAACCTATGGCGCCCCGATTGTCACTCGGGATGGTGTTACTATTGCCAAGGAAATTGAACTTGAAGATCATTTCGAAAATATCGGTGCCCAAATGGTAAAAGAAGTGGCTCAAAAAACCGCTGATATTGCCGGTGATGGTACAACCACGGCAACTCTTTTAGCCCAAACAATGATTAGCGAAGCTATCAAAAACATTTCGGCTGGCGTTGATCCAATTGGAATGAAAGAAGGAATGGAAAAAGCCAAAGAAGCGGTTCTTGAGGAGCTCGAAAAGATCTCAAAACCAATTACCGGACAAAAAGATATTGAAAATGTTGCCACTATTTCAGCTCGCGATCCTGAAATCGGAAAATTAATTGCCGAAATTATCAATGAAGTTGGAAAAGATGGTGTGGTTACCGTCGAAGAATCAAAAGCTTTAGGGCTTTCCAAAGAAGTGGTCAAAGGACTTCAATTTGATCAAGGTTTTGTTTCTCCTTATATGATCACTGATCCTGAAAGAATGGAAGCCGTTTTAGAAAATCCATATATTTTGGTTACCGATCAAAAAATCTCTGCTATTGCTGACATTTTGCCTCTTTTAGAAAAATTAATTCAATCCGGTAAAAAAGATTTAGTAATCATTGCTGATGAAATTGAAGGTGAAGCTTTAGCAACTTTGGTAGTCAATAAACTTCGCGGCGTGTTAAACGCTTTAGCAGTCAAAGCGCCTGGCTATGGTGATCGCAAAAAAGAAATGCTTCAAGATATCGCCACGGTTTGTGGAGCCGAGCTGATTTCTGAAGAGCTTGGAAGAAAACTTGAAAATGCCACTATCACCATGCTTGGAAGAGCTCGAAGAGTGATTGCTGATAAAGAAAAAACCACTATTGTTGGCGGTGGTGGCTCAAAAGCCGAAATTGAAAAACGAGCTGAACAAATCCGAAGACAAATTGAAACCACGGAATCAGATTTTGATCGAGAAAAACTTCAAGAAAGATTAGCAAAATTAACTGGCGGGGTAGCAGTCATCAAAGTTGGTGCTCCAACTGAAGTGGAACAAAAAGAAACCCAACATCGAATTGAAGATGCCGTTGCGGCAACCAAAGCTGCCATTGAAAGTGGCATTGTTCCTGGAGGAGGTGTGGCTCTTTTAAGATGCATTCCTAAAGTAAGCTCAATTGGAGAAGAATTCTCTAAAGCCGGAAAAATTGCTCAATTTGTTGGGGTAAATATTGTTAAGGAAGCTTTAGCGGCTCCTTTGAAGCAAATTGCTGAAAATGCTGGCTTTGATGGAGCGGTGGTTTATGATAAAGTTTTAAATCATCAAAATCAAAATTATGGCTTTAATGCTCAAACTGGAAAATATGAGGATTTGGTAAAAGCTGGAGTGATTGATCCAACTAAAGTGGTAAGATCGGCTATTGAAAACGCGATCTCAGCTGCCTCAATGTTCCTTATCTGTGAAGCCGTGGTTGCCGAACTTCCAGAAAAAGAAAAAGAAGGTCCCAAAATGCCCCCTGAAGAATACTAATTGCTTACCCAGGGCAAGCAATTGCGTTGCTTACCCTGGGTAAGCAACGCCAAAAAACTCGGTCTTTTTCGGACCGAGTTTTTTGTTTAAAATAAAAATAAAAAATGCCTTTCCATCAGCCTCAATTTTATCTTCAATATTTTCTTAAAAGAGAAAGAACTGAGCTTTATTTAAGCGTTGCCCTAAGAAATTTTGCTTTAGGGCTAATTTTAATTTTTGAACCAATTTATCTTTTTCTTTTCTTTAAATCTTCTTTGACCCCAACTTTGCTTTTCTTTGCTTTCATTTATGGTGCTTATGGTCTTTTATCTCCTTTTGGTGCCAAGATAATGTCAAAAATTGGACTTAAACATGCTATTTTTTTAAGCATTCCCTTTCTTTTTGGTTATTATCTTTCTCTTTACCTTCTTCCTTCTTTTCCAAGTTTAGTTTTTTTAGCACCAGTTTTAAAAATCATTTCAATGCTTCTTTACTGGCCGGCTTTTCATACTGATTTTGTTCGCTTCTCTGAAAAAGCTCATCGAGGTCTTCAAGTTGGCAAGCTCCAAATTTTATCTTTAGCCAGCACTGGCATTGCTCCTTTTATTGGTGGCTTTATTTTAAACCAATTTGGCTATCTTCCTCTTTTCAGCTTAGTTTTAGTAATTCTTTTTCTTTCAGTTTTTCCTCTTTTTCTTTCAAAAGAAGTTCATGAAACTTATACCGATTCCTATCAAAGAGCTTTTCTTAAAATTTTCAAAAGGAAAAATCAAAGATTAAACCTTGCTTTTCTTTCCCTTGGCGCTGAAGTGGGAATTAATTTTTTAATCTGGCCTATTTTTATGAAAACTTTAAACCTTTCTTATCAGGAAATGGGAAGCTTAACTACCGGCTCTTTAATTATCGGTGCTTTATTTACCCTTTATATCGGCTATCTTTCAGATAAACTAAACTCAAAAATTCTTCTTTATCTTGGTGCCATTTTAAGAAGCTTTGCCTGGATTTTAAAATCTTTTGTTTCTAATTCTTTTGAAGCTTTTCTAACTCAAAGTTTTTATCGCATGACCCAAAAAACCGCTGGCATTCCATATATGAAAATTTTCTATGACCAAGCTTCTTTAAAAGGAGCCGAAGCTGATGAATTTATCATCTGGCGAGAAATTCTTCATAATTTAGGAAGAGCTTTAACTTTTCTTTTTTTAATCCTCCTTTTCAAAGCCGGCTTTAGCCTTCCTTCCTCTTTCTTTTTAGCCGCCTTTTTTGCTCTGCTTATCACTTTCATCTCCTAACCCCCTCTTGACAAATCTTTTTTCCTGATTATACTTCCCTTTGACAAAATTTTTCCCTTGACAAAATCAAAATTTTGATTTTACTTTTGAAAAAAATCTGCCAAGTCTGTCAAAAGACTTGGCAGACAAGAAGGGAAAAGTACCTGAAAAAAATAAAAAAGGAGGTGAAAGGATGAAAAAGGTAGGATTTGCAATTTTTGTAGCAATTTTTGTAATCTTAGTGTTTTCAACTTTTGCCTATGCTGATAGTACTGCAAATGCCGGAGCTTCAGCATCAAGTTCAGTAAATGCAAATATTTCACCATCTGCCTCAGCATCCTCATCTGTATCAGTCTCTAATATTTCACCCTCGGCAAGTGCGCAAATTGGAGATGTAAATACGAGTGCTCAGGTGGGAGATGTAAGTGCGCAAGTAGGAGATGTGAGTGCACAAGTTTCGAATATTTCACCGAGTTCAAGTGTAAACATTCATACCTACTCAAAATCTAAATATGTTAACAGACAATTCCTCCACCCGACTCTAGTAAACATCCCCAGCCCAATGCAACCTTTTCTTGCACCTCGTCAGCTTTCGCCGGCGATTTGGAATTTTTTGCCAATAATCGAAGGTTCTTGGAAGAAAGAAAATAAAGTGAAGAGAATTGAAGTTCTTGAATACAAAATGCACATCTATAAAATCTTTCCTCCGGTCGATGAAGTGAGAGTGGTGGGTAACAGTAAAGTCAAAGTAAAAGGAGAAATAGTTGGAGAAATAGTTATAAAAGGTAGTGAAAAGACTGATTCTAGAGATCTAATAATGGCAGCCATTGACAAACTGGCTGCCAGTGGAGCAAATCTAGTGTGGATAAGAGTAAATTCCATCGAGAGTAAGGCAATTTCGAAATACCGCGGTTTTGTAGTGGGAGGTAGTGGCGGAGGTGTCCTGTTTTATGAGGAAAAAGCCTCTCTAGTGGGTGGTACCGGGATTGGAAAAGGCACAACCACATTGGAATTTGAACATTTTCCCGTGCTGCAAGCAATCGGCTATCGAGCAGAAAGAATAATTAAGAAAATAGAAGAAACAGAAAAAAAAGAAAAGGAAAAAATTGAAAAAAATCATAAAAAGAAATGGGAAGTAATTAAAAATTAAAAGGAGGTGAAGTAATGAAAAAAGCATTGGCAGTTGGATTGTTTTTACTAATATTAGGAGGATGTACAGCAGAAACTACGAGTTATTATCTAGAATATCATAAGTGGGTGCCTATATCCCAACAAGATAATAGCTCTTTAAAAAATCAAAAAAAGGAGGTGAAAGTGCCAAGTCAAAAATAAGGGCCTGGCAAGCCTAGTGTAAAACAAAAAAATTAAAAGAGGAGGTGCGGTATGAAAGTAAAAAAAGCATTAGCTGGAATCGCAGCAGGAGTATTATTAGCAC
>CAZNFF010000007.1:16542-17740 GCA_964572495.1 uncultured Candidatus Saccharibacteria bacterium | reverse complement strand
GAGAACAAACTTTAAATCAAATTTTGGTGGAAATGGATGGTTTTGAAAAAGAAGATCGATTAATTGTGATGGCGGCAAGTATCACTGGCGAGACGCCAGTAATGGTAAAACGAAGAGGGAAAATTGAAATTCTTCCAATTAAAGAAGTAATTGATCCTTATTATCAAGAAAATGAAGAAAGAATTGAAAAATTTGTGAAAGATGATCTTGAAGTTTTAGGTTTTGAAAGAAAAATTCCAAAAAATTGCTCTTTTTATCCTAGAATTTTATTTAAGAAAGCCGCTTTCAAAAAAGTGCGAAGTGTTTATCGCCACAAAGTAAATGAAATTTATGAAGTGAGATATCTTGGTGGAAAGATAAGAACCACTGGAAATCATTCTTTGTTTGTGAGAACCAAGCAAGGTATTCAGCCAAAATTAGTGTCAGAATTAAAACCCGGAGATATTTTAGTTGATCTGCCTTTTAAAGTTAATCGAAGTTCTAAAAAGTTTAGAGAAATTCGAGCTTTTGAAGATTTTAAAGAGCCAAATTTAGAGCTTAAAGTTTGGCAGCCTCTTTTTGACAAAAATTTTGAAATTCAAAAAGCTTATGAGTTTGCGCTTCAATCTTCTTTATCCCAAGAAAAAATTGGAAAGAAATTTGGTTTCTCTCAAACCACAATCTCAAAATGGCAAAGAGGGGTTCATTTGCCTCGAGCTCTTTCAAAAGAATATTTCAAAGCTAAAGAAATTTTGCCAGAAAAAGTGAAAGTGACTAAAGATTTGATGAGACTTTTTGGATATTATGTCGCTGAAGGCTATGCTCGAAAAGAAGTTGATTTTTGCGTTGGAAAAAATGAAAAAGAAATCATTGAAGATATTAAAGGTTTAATGAAGAAAATTTTTAACCTTGAGCCGGATCGAGAAAGAGAAATTACCGAAGGAGCAATTAATTTGGTTTATTATACCAAACCAGTAGCGGAATTCTTTAAATACTGGTGTGGTAGTGGGGCTCAAAATAAACATCTTCCTTGGTTTTTATTCGAGCTGCCTCAAGAATACTTCCTTGAATTTCTTAAAGGTTGGGCTAGAGGAGACGGGCATTTTAATAAAAGAGGAGCTCTTGAAATCACTTCAGTTTCAAAAAGATTGATTATTGAAGCTAATTGGCTGGCAAGAATGCATGGCTTTAAGCCTTTTGTGACTAAATTTGTTGCCAA
>CAZNFF010000007.1:0-16442 GCA_964572495.1 uncultured Candidatus Saccharibacteria bacterium | reverse complement strand
ATTGGCTGGCAAGAATGCATGGCTTTAAGCCTTTTGTGACTAAATTTGTTGCCAAGGAAGGAAGAAAAATTAAAGATGGTAAGCCTTTAAAAGCCACGGTGGCTTATCGATTGGTGTTTGCTAAAAGTCAAAATCCTTTTGGAGGTTTTTCTCAAAATAGCCCCACTCGTCTTCCAAAAGTAATTTCGGTAAAGAAAATTCCTTATAATGGCTATGTTTATGATTTCTGTGGCTGTGAAAATGAAGCCTTTTTTGCTGGAGAAAGTCCGGTTTTAGCTCATAACACTAACCGACCTGATATTTTGGATCCGGCGCTGTTAAGACCGGGAAGATTTGATCGAAGGATTGTTTTGGATTTGCCTGATCTTAAAGGAAGAGAAGAGATTTTGAAAATTCATACCCGGCATATTCCTTTAGCTAAAGATGTTGATTTGAAAGTGATTGCTGAAAGAACGCCTGGTTTTTCTGGAGCTGATCTTGAAAATTTGGTCAATGAAGCGGCGATTTTAGCAGCTCGAAAAGATAAAAAAGTGGTTAGCCAAGAAGAATTTTTAGCGGCAATTGAAAAAGTTCTGTTAGGACCAGAAAGAAAAAGTTTTCTTTTATCTGAGAAAGAAAGAAAAATTGCCGCTTATCATGAAGCCGGTCATGCGATTGTTTCAGCTTTTACCCCTTCTTCAAGCAAAGTTCAAAAAATTTCAATTGTAGCTCGAGGCAAAGCCGCTGGCTATACTTTAAGATTGCCGGAAGAAGAGAAACATTTTAAAACTAAAACCGAATTTTTGGCAGATTTGGCATCTTTGCTTGGAGGCTATGCAGCTGAAAAATTAGTATTTGGTGAAATTACCACTGGAGCGGCAAATGATTTGAGAGATGCCACTGATATTGCCCGAGCTTTAGTCACTAAGTATGGTATGTCTTCTTTAGGTCCAATTGCTTTTGGAAAGTTTTCTCAGCCAGTTTTTCTGGGAAGGGAAATTGCGGTGGAAAAAGATTATTCTGATGAAGTGGCAGCCAAGATTGATCGAGAAACTAAAAAATTTATTGATCAGGCTTACAAAACCGCAATGAAAATTTTAAAAAAGCATCGAAAGTTTTTAGATAAGGTGGCTCAAATTTTGATGAAAAAAGAGACTATTGAAAAAGAGGAGTTTGAAAAGTTAGTTGAAGAAGAAAAAAAGAAGATTAAAAAAGAATAATATGGCAAAGAAATTTAAAGGATATTATTTGGTTGGAAATCATAGTGCCGTTAAGCTTTGTTTTTGGCTTAAAAAGTCTTTAAAAGATCAAGGGGTCTGCTATAAGCAAAAATTTTATGGTATTAAATCTCATCGCTGCCTTCAGATGACCCCAGCTTTGATTTGTAATCAAAATTGTATCTATTGCTGGCGCCCGCCGCTTTATAAGAAAATCAAAAAATGGGATCCGCCCAAATCAATTTTTGAAGGTTCTTTAAAAGCTCAAAGAAAGCTTTTAGAAGGTTTTTTTGGTGATCCTAAAGTTAATCGAAAAAAATTAGAGGAAGCTTTAGAACCTAATCAGGTGGCAATTTCTCTTATTGGTGAGCCAACTCTTTATCCTTATCTTGAAAAGCTGATTGAAGAATATAAAAAAAGAAATTTTTCGGTTTTTGTGGTTTCCAATGGAACTCGACCTGAAGTGTTAAGAAAAATTCATCCTACCTTTCTTTATTTAAGTTTAACCGCTTTTGATGAAAAATCTCATCTAAAAATTAACCGACCCAAAAAAAATTTTTGGAAAAAGATTTTGGAAAGCCTTGAAGTTTTAAAAAGAAAAAGATGTCAGACCGTTTTAAGAATCACTCTTATTCGGGATATAAACACTCAAGCCGAAAAATTCTTTTCTTTGATCAAAAAAGGTTTGCCAAAGTTTATTGAAGTCAAATCTTATATGGCTTTAGGTCCGGCAAGAAAAAAACTTCCTCCAGAAAAAATGCTTTCTTTAGAAGAAATTAAAGCTTTTTCAAAAAAACTTGAAAAAAATCTCCCTTATAAAATCAAAGATTTTTCCAAAGAAAGTTTAGTGGTGGTTTTAAAAAGAAAATGATTGTTACTTTTCTAAAAGAAAAAAGAAAAAGGATCTTTTTAAGAGTTGATTTTAATGTCAAATTTAAAGGAAATAAAATTCTTGACGATTTTAAAATTCAAGCAAGCAAAAAAACAATTGATTATCTTTTGAAAAATAATCATAAAGTTATTTTGGCAACTCATCTTGGAAATCCTAGAGGAAGGGAAAAGAATCTAAGCACTCAAAAATTGATTCCTTTTATTGAGAAGATTTTTAAAAGAAAAATATTTTTTGGAGAAGATGTCATTGGTCCAAAAGTGAAAGAAAAAATTGAAAAATTAAAATTTGGTGAGCTTCTTTTGCTTGAAAATTTAAGATTTTACAAGGAAGAAAAAGAAAATGATAAAAATTTTGCCAAAAGGTTAAAAGAGCTAGCTGATTTTTACGTTTTTGAAGCATTTTCGGTGGCTCATCGAAAACATGCTTCGGTTTATGCTCTGCCAAAAATGATGGAAAATTTTTACGGGTTTCGAGCTAAAGAAGAAGTTGAGGTTTTATCTTCTCTTTTAAAAAAGCCAAAGCCGCCAGTAATTTTGATTTTAGGAGGAGCAAAAATTGCCACCAAAATTCCTTTAATTAAATTCTGGCAAAAGAAAGCTTCAGCCATTTTGCTTGGCGGAGCCTTGGCAAATGTTTTTTTGAAAGCTAAAGGTTTAAATATTGGAAGTTCTTTGGTTGATGAAAATTTTCTTTCTTTTGCTCAAAAAAATTTTTCTAAAGTAATTTTGCCGATTGATTTTTATGCTCTTAAAAATGAAAGAAAAATTTATCTTAGTTTAAAAGATCTTTTAAAAACAAAAGAGAGCGATTTTAAGATTTTAGATCTTGGAGAAGAAACTTTAGATTTTTATGAAAAAATTTTAAAAGTTGGAGAGACGATTATCTGGAATGGTCCTTTAGGGTTGATTGAAGATGAAAGGTTTACTTTTTCTTCTTTAAAACTGGCTCAAATAATAAAAAGTTTGAAAAAATTTACCGTAATTGGAGGAGGGGAGACGCTTTCTCTTTTTCCTTCAAAAAAAGATGATCACATTTTTTATTCTACCGGAGGAGGAGCGATGCTTGAATTTTTGGCTTCAAAAAAATTGCCGGCTCTTAAAGTTTTAGGGCTATGAGGTTTTTTAGAAAAAAAGAAAAAAATTTTGAAATTGAGCTGGAAGAGGTACTTTTTTCTTCAAAAGAAGATTTTTTGGAAAAGAAAATTGAGCTTCCTTTAAAAGAGGAGGTTTTTTTAAATTTAAGAAATTTGATTTTGGTTTTAATGGCGATTTTTCTTCTGGTAGCTTTTAAGATTTCAGTGATTGATGCCAAGATTTATCAAAAAAAAGCTTTTTCAAATATTTCTCGGAGTTTTCCGGTTCTTGAAAAAAGAGCTAAGATTTTTGATCGCAATGGAGAAGTTTTGGCAGAAAATGAAGTTTCTTTTTCTTTATGGTTTTTGCCAGAAGAATTTAGTTTTCAAGAAAAAGATTTAAAGCTTTTGGAAAAATTTTTTAAAGATGAAAAGATTTTAAAAAAAATTAAAGAAAGCAAAGGAAAAAAAGAAAAGATTCTTTTAAAAGAAAATTTAAGTCTTGAAGAAGCGGCTAAAATGAGTACTCTTTCTTTTAAAGGCTTTTATCTTGAAAAAACTTTTAAAAGGAGTTATCCTTTTGGAAAAGCTTTTTCTCATGTGATTGGCTATTTAAGAAAACCTAATGAAGAAGAACTTGAAAAATATTTTCCTTCGGAGATGATTGGTGCTTCTGGAATTGAAGCTTTTTATCAGGAAAAACTTCGAGGAAAGCCGGGAAAAAAAATAATTGAAAGAAAAAAAGATGGCAGTTTCAAAGAAATTTTAATTAAAAAGCCAGAGAAAGGAGAAGATCTTTATTTAACCATTGACGCCTCACTTCAAAAAATTAGCTGGCAGGCTTTGAAAAAAGGACTTGAAGCTATTGGTTCAAAAAAAGGAGCTTTAATTATTATGAGGAGCAAAACTGGAGAGATTCTCTCGATGGTAAGCTTTCCTCCTTTTGATAATAATGTTTTTATTGAGGGAGATAAAGAGAAAATTGAAGAGATATTTGAAAATTCTAATCATCCTCTTTATAATAGAGCTATTAGCGGACAATACCCCCCAGCTTCAACTATTAAACCTTTTTTTGCTTTAGCCGCACTTGAAGAAGGAATAATAAAACCAGAAACTTTAATTGACGATCGCCCAGGATATCTTAAAATTGAAAATCCTTATTTTCCGGGAAAATATGCTTTGTTTCGGGATTGGAAAATTCATGGTTTAGTTGATTTGAAAAAAGCTTTGGCGGTTTCTTGTGATATTTATTTTTATCTTGTCGGAGGTGGTGGAAGAGGAATGAAAGGGCTTGGAGCAAGAAAAATGGTCAAGTATTTAAAAGAATTTAATTTTGGAAAAAAAACTGGAATTGATCTTTTAGAAGAAAAATCCGGGTATTTGCCAGAGATAGACAATAATTGGTATTTAGGAGACACTTACAATCTTTCAATTGGGCAAGGAAAAATTTTAGTGACTCCAATTCAGCTTTTGGTAGCTTTTAACAGTCTTTTTAATGGAGGAAAGATTATAAGACCACATCTTTTAAAAAACGATAAAGTTGAGATTTTAAAGGAGCTTCATTTTAAAAAAGAAAATCTTGAGGCAGTAAAAGAAGGTTTAAGAGATGTGGTTCGAAAACCTTATGGCACCGGACATTATCTTTCAACTCTTCCGTTAGAGATTGCCGGAAAGTCAGGAACAGCGGAGGTAGGGAAGGAGAAATATCTAGCTTGGTTTGTTGGAGTTTTTCCCTATAAAGATCCAGAAATTTCTTTTGTGGTTTTGGTAGAAGATGCGAAGTGGGGTCATTTAAATACTTTACCAATTATTTATGAAATTTTAAATCAATGGGCTATATCTCAAAAGAAAAATATGAAGAATTAAAAAAGGAACTTGAGCGACTTGAAAATGAAGAGATGAAGAAAATTTCGCTTCGTCTTAAAGCAGCTGAGGAAGAAGGCGATCTTTCTGAAAACGCTGCCTATGCTCAGGCAAGAGAAGATCAGCAGATGCTCTTGAAAAGAATTTCCGAGCTTAAAAAAATTTTAAAAGAAAGCAAAATTGTTGAGTCAGATTCAAAAAGAAAAACTTTTGAGGTTCAATTTGGTTCAAAAGTAAAAGTAAAAGTTGATGGTCAAATTAAGGAATTTAAGATTGTTGGACCTCAGGAAAGCAATCCTAAGGAAGGTTTGATTTCCAATGAATCACCTTTAGGAAAAGCTTTAATGGGCAAAAAAGCTAATGATGAAGTTGAACTTGAAACTCCAGCCGGAAAAAAGAAATATTTCATTTTAGAAGTAAGCTAAATAATGCCCAAAGCTGAGATCTTTTTTTGGGGCATTTTAGCTTTCTTTTTAGGAATTTTTTTAGCCTCTTTTAAGCTTGATTTTGTTTTAATTTTTCCTTTTTTTGGTTTTTTAGCCTCTCTTTTTTTATCTTTTAAAAAACCAAAAATCCCAGTTTATTTCCTGGGATTTTTTTCTTTACTGGTAATTTCTGGAGCTTTTTATTTTCATTTTTATAGCTTGAAAAGTTTTCTTGACTGTGGATTCCATCCTTTTTTGGGAAAGGAGATTAAATTTGTAGGAAAAATAATTGAAATTCCAGAAAAGAAAAATGGTTTTTATCAGATAAAAGTTTTTTCAGAAAATCCTTCAGGTAAAATTTTGCTAAAAATTCCAAATTTTTATGAGTTTTCTTATGGGGATGTTATTGAAATTGAAGGAAAGCTTAAAAAAGCGCCTTCTTTTTTTGAAAAAGAAAACATTTTTTATGAAATTGACTTTCCCAAAATTAAAATTCTTTCTCAAAATGAGGGTAATTTTTTAAAAAAGATTCTTTTTAAAATTTCTTCAAAAATTCAAGAAAATCTTTCTTCTCTTTTTTTAGGCGAGGAAGGAGAGTTTGCCAAAGGAATTATTTTGGGAAGAGGAGTTTCTCTTTCAAAAGAATTTAAAGAAAAGCTAAATTTAGCTGGACTTTCCCATATTGTGGCTCTTTCTGGTTTTAATGTTTCAATAATTTCTCATTATCTTTTTCATTTTTTAATTTTCTTTTTTCCAAGAGTTATTTGTTTTTGGATCAGTTTATTTTTAATTTTTGGTTTTGTTTTAATGACTGGAGCTCTTCCAAGCTGTCTTCGAGCTGGAATTATGGCTGGAATTTATCTTTTTTCTTTAAAAAGCGGACGGCAATATCATCCCAAATATTCTTTGTTTTTGGCGGCTTTTTTAATGGTTCTTTTCAATCCCAAACTTCTTTGCTTTGATTTGGGTTTTGAGCTTTCTTTTCTGGCAACTTTAGGTTTGATTTATCTAACTCCTTCTTTAAAAAATTTTTATCTTTGCTTTAAAGCAAAAGTTAAAAAAGATTTTTTAAGAAAAATTTTGGAAAATGAAAATTTTAACTGGTTTTTAGAAAAATTTTTCTTTCCGACTTTGGCGGCTCAAATTATGGTTTTTCCTTTAATTTTGAAAACTTTTTCTCAATTTCCTTTAATTGGTTTTCTTTCCAATCTTTTTATCTTACCTTTAATTCCTTTTTCAATGCTTTTTTCTTTTCTTCTGGCGACCTTAAAATTTTTTTCTCAAAACTTAGCCATTTTCCTTTCTTTTTTAGCTTTTCCTTTTTTTAAATTTCAGCTGATTTTGATTGACTTTTTCTCAAAATTTCCTCCAATAAAATTTCCAAAGGGAATTTCTTTGATTTTGTTTGTCTTTTTTTATCTTTTGATTTTAAAAATCTTTTTCATTAAAAAATGAGGAAAATTTTTCTTTTCATTTTTGTTTTAATTTTAGCTAACCTTTTTTGTTGGAAAGAAATTCTTTTTTTCGGAAATAAAGAAGAGGTTTATTTTTTGGATTTAAAAGGCGGAGAAAGCATTCTTTTTTGTCTTCCTTCTCAAACTTTAATTTTAGTTGATAGCGGTTCAAGAAATGGAGCCATTTTAAAAAATCTTTCTCAAATTTTGCCTTTTTGGAAAAAAAGGATTGATGTTTTTATTTTAACCAAAACTGATTTAAATCATTTTGGCGGACTTTTAGATTTAATTTCAAGCTATCAAATTGGTGTTTTTATTTGGGATGGCTCTTTGCCAAAAAGTAAAATTTCAAGGGAAAATTTTTTAAAGCTTTTGAAAAAATTAAAAGAAAAAAACACCAAAATTTTAATCGCTAAAAAGAAAGATAAAATTTTTTATAAAGATTTTTCAATCGAATTTCTTTCCTTCCCAAATCTTAGATTTGAAGGACCTCAAAGAAGCTTTGTTTTTCTTTCTTCTTTTAAAAAAGATTTGAAAGAAGAAAACTTAAAAGCAGAAATTTTAAAATTTTCAGGAAATTTTGAAAGAAACCTTTTTCTTTTGAAAAAGGTTTCTCCAAAGCTGGTAATTTTAAAAGAAAAGCCCAATGAAAGAATTTTAGATCTTTTTGATTTTTATGGCGCAAAAATTTTGTTGCTTGAAAAAGAAAAAAAGATTAAAATTCCTTTAAGATGAAGCTTGAAGTTTTTAAGAATAAAAAAATTGGCATCGTTGGATTTGGCATTGAAGGAAAAGCAATGGCAAAGTTTTTAGAAAAATTTAGCCCAAATATTACCATTTTAGATCAAGATGAGAAAAAGAAAGTACCCAAAAAATATGGCAAAATCTTGGGAAAAAATTATCTTCAAAATTTAAATCAATTTGAAATTTTAATTTTATCGCCTTCAGTTTATCCTTTTAAAAAAGAATTTAAAAACTTTAAAGGGAAAATTTTTACTCAAACTCAAATTTTTTTTGAAAGTTTTAAGGGAAAAATCATTGGAATTTCTGGTACCAAAGGAAAAGGAACTTTAGCGACTTTAATTTTTAAAGCTTTAAAAAAAGAAGGAAAAAGAGCTGCTTTAGCTGGAAATATTGGTTTTCCTTTGATTAATCTTTTGGAAAAAAACTATCAAATTGCGGTGGTTGAGCTCTCAAGCTTTCAGCTAATGACTTTAAAAAAATCACCTAAAATAGCAGTTCTTTTAGATATTTTTCCTGATCATCTTAACTGGCATAAAAATTTTAAAGAATATCTTGAGGCAAAATTAAATTTAATTAGATTTCAAAACAAAAATGATTTTGCTATTATTGATAAAAATCTTTTAAAAAAGGTAAAAAACATTGAAAAAATTGGCAAGGGAAGAAAAATTTTCTTTGATCTTGATCCTTCTTTGAAAGAAAAATTTAAAATTAAACTTGCCGGCGAGCATAACTTAAAAATTATTTCGGCTTTTTTGGCTTTAGGGAAAGTTTTGAAAATAAAAAAAGAAAATTTGAAAAAAACCATTGAAAGTTTTAGACCTCTTCCTTTCCATCTTCAAAGTTTAGGAAAGATTGGAAAAGTGGAAATTATCAATGATTCTGCTTCTACTAATCCTTATGCTACCATTGCCGCAATTAGAAGTTTTTCTCAGCCCAAAATTTTGATTTTGGGAGGAAAAGAGAAAAAAATTGATTTAAAGCCTTTAAAAAAAGAAATTTTGGAAAATAAAACTATTAAAGCCGTAATTTGCTTTGGAGAAGTTTCAAAAAAGCTCTATCAAATTTTAGCGAAAAAGAAAGAAAAATATCTTGCTTCAAATTTAGAAGAAGCAATTTTGCTTGCCAAAAAATTAGCTCAAGAAAATGAAATCATTTTATTTTCTCCAGGTTTTGCTTCTTTGGATCTTTTTAAAAATACCAAAGAAAGAGGAAAGGTTTTTGAAAAATTAGTTCAAAAATTATGGAAGAAAGACCAAAGATCTTAGTAATTTTAGGACCAACGGCTTCGGGAAAATCAGATCTAGCAGTAAAATTAGCTCAAAAATTTAATGGTGAAGTAATTTCAGCTGATTCTCGTCAAGTTTATAAAGGGATGGATCTTGGATCAGGAAAAATTACCAAAAAAGAAATGAAAGGCATCAAACATTATCTTTTAGATGTTGCTTCTCCTAAAAGGCAATTTTCGGTATCTCAGTTTCAAAAAAAAGCTAAAGAAGCGATTGAAAAAATTTTAAAAAAAGGGAAACTGCCAATTATCTGTGGTGGAAGCTGGTTTTGGATTAAGGTTTTAATTGAAGATTGGCAGCTTCCAGAAGTAAAACCAGATTTTAAGTTAAGAAAAAAACTGCAAAAAAAATCAGAGAAAGAACTTTTTTCTCTTTTAAAAAAGATTGCCCCTCAAAGAGCTAAAGAGATTGATAAAGAAAATAAAGTGAGATTGATTCGGAGCCTTGAGATTGCCTTAAATCTTTTAGAGTTTCCAAAAATAAAAAAGAGAAAAAGTTTTGAAGTTTTAAAAATTGGCATTGATCTTCCTTTTGAAAAGTTAAAAAAGAAGATTTTAATTCGGCTTAAAAAAAGATTTAAAAAAGGAATGGTAAAAGAAGTTAAAAGGTTAAAAGAATCTGGGCTTTCCTGGAAAAAAATTGAAAGTTTTGGCTTGGAGTATCGCTGGATTGCGCTTTATCTTCAAAAAAAGATTGATCTTAAAGAAATGGAAGAGAAGCTTTTCAAAGACATTTTAAGATTTGCCCGAAAGCAAATTAATCTTTTTAAAAAAGATAAAGAAGTAGTTTGGGTGAAAAACTGGCAGGAGGCTGAAAAAGTGGTTAAAAAATGGCTTTCAGGAAAAATTTGAAAAAAATAAAAAAATTGGTATACTTGTTTTTTTGAAAAAATGGGTTTTGGAAAAAGGCTTAAAGAGAAAAGAGAGAGAAGGGAAAGGAGAATTAGAAGAGTAAGAGCTAAAATTTTTGGCACCAAAGAGAGACCTCGGCTCTGTGTTTTTCGTTCTCATAAAAACATTTGGGCTCAGATAATTAATGATGAAGAAGGTCATACTTTGGTTTCGGCTTCTTCTAAAGAAATAAAATCAGATAAAAAATTAACGAAAACTGAAATGGCGTTTGAAGTGGGAAAATTAATTGGCAAAAAAGCTCTTGAAGCTGGCATTGAAAAAGTAGTTTTTGATCGAAGAGGCTATCAATATCATGGTCGGATAAAAGCTTTAGCTGAAGGAGCTCGACAGGCTGGTCTAAAATTTTAACCTATGAATGAAAATCAAATTAAAACTCAAGAAGAGGAAGTTTTTGAAGATCGCTTGCTTGATTTAAGAAGAGTGACTCGAATGACCGCTGGGGGAAGGCGGTTTAATTTTGAGGCAGTGGTCGTGGTGGGAAACAAAGCCGGAAAAGTTGGAGTTGGACTTGGCAAAGCTAATGATGTTGCTAAAGCAATTGAAAAAGCCAGGAACAATGCTAAAAAAAATTTAATTGAAATTCCTTTAAAAGAAGAGCGAACCATTCCTTATGAAGTTGAAGCAAAATTTTCAGCCGCAAAAGTAAGAATTAAACCAGCTAAAAAAGGTCATGGCCTCATTGCCGGAGGTCCGGTAAGGGTAATTTGTCAGCTTGCCGGAATTAAAGATGTTTCGGCAAAAATTCTTTCCCATACTAAAAATCCTTTAACCAATGCTTTAGCGGCAATTGAGGCTTTGAAAAAAATTAGAAAAATTTAAATGGCGATTCTTCATATTATCATTACCATCATTTTAGTGGTTTTAATTCTTCTCCAAGAACAAGGTGCCGGACTTTCTTCTTCAATTGGAGGTGAGTTTTATGCTACCCGGCGAGGACTGGAAAAGAAAGTTTTTTATTTAACAATTGTTTTTGCTTTTCTTTTTATCTTGGTAGGGATTTTAAGAGTGATTTTGAAAAAATAAAATAATGGAAAAAGTTAAAGCTTTTTTAAAATCTTTTTCAGAAAAAGAAAAAATTGTTTTAAAAAGCGCTTCATTTTTTCTGGCTTTAGGGATTCTCATTTTTCTTCTTTCTTATTATTTTTCTCATACTTCGGTAAAGCCTGCCATTGGAGGAAGTTTTTCTGAAGGAGTTGTTGGAAAAATTTCTTCTTTAAATCCGGTTTTAGTCGGACCAGAAGATCCAGCTTGGAATATAATTGAACTGGTTTATAGTGGAATTTTAAAACCAAAAAAATCTGGAGGATTTGAATGTGATCTTTGTGAAAAAATAGAAAAATCAGAAGATTTAAGAAAATGGCGAATTTATTTAAAAAAAGATGTTTTTTGGCAAGATGGCGAGCCGCTTGATAGTGAAGATGTTTTGTTTACTTTAGAAAAAATTTTAGATGAAAAAGTAAAATCTCCTTTTTATTGGAATTGGGAAGGGGTAATGGTGAAATGTTTAGATTCTTATACGATTGAATTTTATTTAAAAGAACCTTATCCTTTTTTTGAAGAGACACTTTCACTTCTTAAAGTCATCCCCAAACATATTTGGTCAAAAATTAAACCAGAAAATTATTATCTTTCAGAATATAATTTACTTCCAATTGGAAGTGGTCCCTATGTGGTAGAGAGTTATCAAAAAACTAAAGAAGGTGAAATCGTCGGTTTCACTTTAAAACGTAATCCAAATTATTTTGGCAAAAAACCCTACCTGGAAGAAATTGAATTTAAGCTTTATCCTGATTTTGAGAAGGCAATTAAAGCTTTAAAAGAAGGCAAAATTGAAAGTTTAGGTGATCTTTCTCCTTTTGATTTTAAAAAAAAGTTTTATCAGAAAAGAAAAATTGAAATTAAAGTGCCAAGATTTTTTTTAGTTTTTTTAAATTCAGAAGTTAATCCGATTTTTAAAGAAAAGGAAGTAAGAAAGGCACTTTTTTTGGCTACTAATAAGAAAGAAATTGTTAAAATTTTGTCTTTGAAAGAAGAAAATTTTTGCAATCTGCCTTTTTTTGAAGGAATGGAGGGTTATTCTGAAGAATTTCAAAAAGATTTTTTTGATTTAGAAAAGGCAAAAAATCTTTTAAAAGAAGCTGGCTTTGAAGATAAAGATCAAGATGGAATTTTAGAAAAAGAAATTGAAGAAGAAAAAGAAAAAAAGATTTTAAAACTTGAATTTGAATTAATTTTGCCCCAATCCGAGATGCTTTTTGAAGTTGCCAATCTTTTGAAAAATAATTGGGAAAAAGCAGGCTTTAAAGTTCATTTAAAACCTTTAGAAAATGAAGCTTTATCAGAAGAAATTTTTGAAAGAAATTTTGAGGCGCTTTTGTTTGGTCAGATGTTGACTTTAAGACCGGATCTTTTTTCTTTTTGGCATTCTTCCCAAATTTTTGATCCTGGTCAAAATATTTCTTTGTTTGAAGATGAAGAAATTGATGAAGCTTTAGAGAAAATTAGAAATTCAATTAGTCAAAAAGAAAGAGAAAAATGGTATTTTGAGTTTCAAAAAAGATTTTTGGAAAAGGTTCCAGCAATTTATCTTTTTTACTATCCTTATTTTTGGATTGTGCCGGAAAAAATCAAAGGAATTGAAATAAAAACTTTAAATTTTCCTTTTGAAAGATTTGCTTTTGTGAATGAGTGGTATGAAAAAACCATTCGAGAAAAAAGAAAATAAGGAAAGCTGGCTTGAAGTTTTAGGTTTTTCTTTAAAGCCTTTTTTAAAAGGAAAGATTTTTAAAAAAGTAAAAAAACCAAAAAAGGTCATTTTTTGCGGTATGGGCGGCTCTGGGCTTGGAGCAAAGATTTTTCTTTCTTTGAAGGATTACTTTAAAATCAAAGAGGAAATGAAAATTATTCAAGATTTTGATAATAAAAAAATTGAACCTTCTTCGCTTATAATCTCAATTTCTTATTCTGGAAATACCAAAGAAACAATTTCTTTTACCAAAAAAGCTTGTTTGAAAAAAGCTAATCTTTTTATTGTCAGCTCTGATGGAGGGCTTCTTGATTTGGCTCAAAAGAAAAAGATTAATTATTTCCTTTTACCTGAAGGCTATCTTCCTCGAAACACTGTCTTTTTTCAATTTTTTGTTTTAGGAGAAATTTTGGAGAAAGTCAAAGTAATTGAATTTTGGAAAAAAATTCCCAAATTTAAATTAAAAGTTGATTTTTCTTTGGCTCAAAATTTGGCTCAAAGGATTGGTGAAAAAATGGTTCTTATCTTCAGCTCTCAAAAAAATCAGTTTTTAGGATATGATTTGAAAATAAGACTTGAAGAAGATGCTTTAACTCCTTCTTTTCAGGCAATTTTGCCAGAAGCAACTCATAACACTCTTGCCGCTTTAAAAGATTTTTCTTCAAAAATTTTTCCAATTTTTCTTATTTCAAAAGACGATTTAAAACAAAACCAAAAAGTAGCAAAGCTTACCATCCAAGCTTTAAAAAATTTTGGTTATGATTTAGAAGAAATTTTTCTTGAAGAGAAAAATCCAATTAAAAGAATTTTTTCTCAAATTGCTTTTAACGTCACTCTTTCTTTAAGCTTAAAAGAAATTAAAAAAATTGATCCCCAATTTCAAAAAAAATTTTTAAAAGAATTTAAAAAGAAAGTTTAAAAACTAAAAAAGGAGGTGGGAAAATGAAGAAAAAAATGGTTTGGGGAGCAAGTCTGCTGGTAACACTTGTTTTTTATCTTTTTCTCCTTTTTTTAGAAGCTAAGGCAAGAAAGACTACTTTTTTGCTTCTTTTAAAATCAAGACCTTTTTCTCTTAGCTTGGCTGGGATTTTCTTTGTTGGAATAATTGTTCCTTCCTTTAAGCCGATTATGGAAAGTTTAATTGAATGGATATTTGAGCACTTTAAAAACAGAAAGGAGGTGAGAGGATGAAATTGATAATTTTGCTAGTTTTGATTTATTTTGCTTCAGACAATTTATTTGCTATCAATTTTAAGATGAGCGGTTTTAAAGAGTATTTAATTAAAAAAGGGGATACTCTTTCTAAAATTGTACCTCCTTCTCAATGGGAGATTGTGATGAAAGTTAATCGGATTGATGAAAAACATCTTATTCCCGGAAAAAAGATTTTAATTCCAGTAAATGAAAAAGCAAAAGAATTTTGTCCGGTGCCAAAGAAAATAAAAAATGATTGTGAAAGAGTTATTGTTTTCTTTTTAGATATTCAATATTTTGGCGCCTATGAGAAAGGGAAACTAGTTCTTTGGGGACCGATTTCATCTGGAAAGAGAGACTGGACCCCTCAAGGAAAGTTTTATGTAAAATGGAAAAGTAAAAATTATTTTTCAAGAAAATATAAAAGAGAGATGCCTTATGCGGTAAATTTTTTCAAAGGATATTTCTTTCATCAGCAAGCTTTGCCAGGGTATCCGGCTTCTCATGGATGTATTAGATTGCTTCATCAAGATGCTAAAAAGATTTTTCATTGGATCAAAAAAGGCGATCCAGTGATAATTACCACTTTAAAAAATTTCAACCATTAAAGGGCCTTTTGGCCCTTATTTTTATTTAAAAAGCTTGAAAATTAAAGGAAATTTTGATAATTTTTAATTGAACAAACAAAGAGCCCAGGTGGCGGAATTGGCAGACGCGATGGCTTCAGGAGCCATTGGGAGAAATCCCGTCCGGGTTCAAATCCCGGCCTGGGCATTAAAATTCTTAATTAATGAAAAAAAAGAAAGAAGAAAAGGTTTTTCCTTCTGAATTTCGGCAAAATCCGGTATCTTTGGACTGGGTCATTATTGCCACTGGTCGAGCAAAGCGTCCTTCTCAGTTTAAAAAAGAAAAAAAGAAAGAAAAAATTCCTTCCCCAAAAACCTGTCCTTTTTGCCAAAAAAAGGTTTTAGAAGCTCAAAAACCAGTTTTTATTTATCTTTCCAAGAAAAAAATTAAAGGAAGCTGGGAAAAACCTTTAGAAAAAATTTCTGATGACTGGCAAGTGATTTCCATTCCTAACAAATATCCAGCTTTAGTTCCTTGGGGAAAACTAATTGAAGAAAAAAAAGGAATTTATCAAAAAATTGAAGGGGTTGGTTTTCATGAAGTTGTTATTTTTAGAGATCATTACAAGCAGATTGCTGATTTAGATGAAGATCAAATTTTTCGAATTATTGACAGTTACAAAGAAAGATTTCTTGATTTAAAAAGATATCCTTTTGTCAAATATGTTGCCATTTTTACCAATTGGGGCAAAGAAGCTGGCGCCAGCATTTATCATCCTCACTCTCAAATCATTGGGATGCCAATTATCGATCCAGATTTGAATCGTTCCTTAAAAGGTTCAGCTCGGTTTTATCGAAAATATAAAAAATGCGTTCATTGCCAGATGTTAAAAGATTCTTTAAAAGAAAAAGAAAGAATTATTTTTGAGAATAAAAATTTTGTGGTCTTAGTTCCTTTTGCTTCAACGGTTGCTTTTGAGACAAGAATTTACCCTAAAAAACATCAAAGCTATTTTGAAGAAATTTCTTCAAGAGAAATTAAAGATTTATCAGAAGCCTTGAAAGTTGCTCTTCTGGCTTTAAAAAAAGGTCTTCAAAATCCTCCTTATAATTTTTTCATTCATAGCGCTCCTTGTGATGGAAAGAAAAGAGATCATTATCATTGGCATTTAGAAATTTATCCTAAAACTTCAATTTGGGCTGGCTTTGAACTTTGCACTGGAATTCAAATTTCAACTATCAGACCTGAAGATGCAGCCAAGTATTTAAGAAAAGTTTTAAAGCTTTAATGGAAATTAGAAATTTTTGTATCATCTCTCATATTGACCATGGAAAATCAACTTTAGCGGATCGGTTTTTGGAGTTAACTGGCACCGTGCCTCGAGAAAAAATGAGGGAGCAGTTTTTGGATTTGATGAAACTTGAAAGAGAAAAAGGAATTACGATCAAACTTCAGCCAGTAAGAATGGAATTTGATTTTTCAGCTCGACGCTTCATTTTCAATTTAGTTGATACTCCAGGTCATGTTGATTTTTCTTATGAAGTTTCCCGAGCCATGAAAGCGGTTGAAGGAGCGATTCTTTTGGTTGATGTTAAAAAAGGGATTCAGGCTCAAACTTTATCCAATTTTTTAATTGCTAAAAAAGAAGGTTTAAAGATTATTCCGGCGCTAAATAAAATTGATCTTGAAGTTTCTGATCTTGAAGAAAAAAGAAAAGCACTGGCAAATTTAGTTGGAGTTTTACCAGAAAAAGTTTCTTTAATTTCTGCCAAAACTGGCTTTGGGGTGGATGAGCTTTTAAAAAGAGTCATTGAAGAAATTCCTGCGCCTAAAAAAGAAATTGAAAAACCTTTTTCGGCTTTAATTTTTGATAGCGAATATGATCCTCACTTGGGAATAATTATTCATGTAAGAGTTTTTCAAGGAGAAGTTAAAGAAAAAGATATTTGCTTTCTTTATCATCAAAAAGAAAAATTTGAAGCAAAAAAATTGGGATATTTTTTGCCTCAAAAAGTGGAAAAAGAGAGTCTTAAAGCCGGAGAGATTGGTTGGATTGCCACTGGAATTAAAGAACCAGATAAAGTTTTAATTG
>CAZNFF010000006.1:5288-19499 GCA_964572495.1 uncultured Candidatus Saccharibacteria bacterium | reverse complement strand
TAAATACAGTAGAAATTTGTAGAGATACAATGTTAAGCGCAAAGCTTAAAGTGCAAAGCGCAAAAATGAAAAAGATATACAATAGATATACAGTGGAAATACGGTGGAAATTCAGTAGGGAAAAATCCATTAGTTGGGAATTGTAAAAGGAGTGTTTGCAAATTCCAAAAGATTTTGTAAACTTCTTTTTCCATTTTCTAAAAACTTTTAAAAATTCTTGATTTTTTAAAATTTTTTGGTAAACTTCTAAATCGCGGGAAAAGAAATGGAAAAAGAGAAGAAAGAAAAAAAGAAAGGCACGGTAATTGAGGCATTACCAGCAACTACTTTTAAAGTCAAACTTGAAGATGGAAAAGAGGTTTTGTGCCATCTTTCAGGGAAAATGAGAATGAATTATATCAAAATTGTCCCCGGGGACAAGGTGATTGTTGAGCTGAGCCCTTATGATGAAACCCGGGGAAGAATTGTTTGGCGAGAATAAAAATCAATGAAAGTCAGAGCTTCAGTTAAAAAAAGATGTCGATTTTGTCAGATTGTCCGCCGGAAAGGTCGGCTTTATGTTATTTGCAAGAAAAATCCAAAACATAAACAAAGACAAGGTTAAATTTTTTTATGGTTCGAGTCGCAAATGTCAATATTCCAGATAATAAAAGAGTTGAAATTGCATTGACTTATATTTATGGCATTGGGAGATCGCTTTCAAAAAAAATCCTCAAAGCCACAGGGATTGATTTTGATTTGAGAGCAAAAGATTTAACTGATCAGCAAATCAAAGCGATTCAAGATGAAATTCAAAAAAGAGGCATTTTAATTGAGGATGAGCTGAGAAGAAAAATTGCCGAAGATATCAAAAGATTAAAAGAAATTGGTTGTTATCGAGGCATCAGACATATTAAAAGACTTCCAGTAAGAGGACAGCGAACCAAAACTAATTCCCGAACCGTGAGAGGTAATGTCAGAAGAACGATGACTTCAGGTAAGAGAAAGTTAGAGAAAAAGTAAGCGCAAAACTAATTTGTTCAAATTCCAAATTCCAAATCCCAAATTCCAATTAAATTCCAAATTCCAATGACCGAAAATAAGAGAAATAAGGGCAAAGCTAAAAAATTATGGGTAAGAAAAGAGTTGTTTCTCAATCAGTTGAACAAGTTTTAGAAGAAAAGGAAAAAATTGAAAGCGCTTTGAAGAAAGCAACTGAAAAAGGAATTGGAAAAAAAGCCAAGGAAGTTAGAGTTTACATTAATTCTACTTACAACAATACCATGATTACCATTACTGATCTTAAAGGAAATGTCATTTGCTGGAGTAGTGCTGGTTCAATTGGATTTTCTGGTCCAAAAAAAGCCACTCCTTTTGCGGCAGCAAAAGTGGCTGAAGCAATTCTTCAAAAAATGAAAAAAAATTTCCCAGAGAAAGCTTATGTTTTTGTCAAAGGGATTGGAGCCGGAAGAGATTCGGCTTTAAGAGCTTTAGCTGCTGCTGGACTTAATATTGTTTATATCAAAGATGTCACTCCAATCCCTCATAACGGTCCAAGACCTCCAAAACCAAGAAGAGTCTAAAAATAATGAAAAAAGAACCAGTTTGTCGAAAATGTAGAAGGGCAGGAATGAAACTTTTTTTGAAAGGGGAAAAATGTTTTAGTCCAAAATGTCCCATGGTAAGGCGACCTTATCCGCCCGGTTTTCATGGTCAAAAACCAGTAAGTTTGAGCGAATATGAAAAGCAGTTAAGAGAAGCCCAGAAGATAAAATGGACCTATGGAATTAGAGATCGTCAGTTTAAAAATTACTTAGAAGAAGCTAAAAGACAAAAAGAATTAACGGTGGCTGATGCTTTAAAACAACTGCTTGAAAGAAGGCTTGATAATGTCGTCTTTCTAGCTGGTTTTGCTCTTTCTCGAAGGCATGCCCGGCAGATGGTTTCTCATGGGCATTTTTATCTTAATGGAAGAAAAATCACTATTCCTTCTTATCTAGTAAAACCAAATGATGTCATTGCCTTAAAAGAAAAAAGTAAAAAATCTCAGCTGGCTGAAGAAATAAAAAGAAAAAAAGAGTCGGTTCATCCCCCAGAGTGGCTTGAAGTTGATTTTGAAAATTTGACAATTAAAGTTAAAAGATTACCATTACCAGAAGAAGTAAAAGTGCCTTTTGATTTTGACCTTGCCATTGAAAGGTATTCAAGATAATAAAATAAAAAATTTATGTTTCCATATCTTCCTTCACCACCAAAATTAGTTTTTGAAGATAAAGAAAAAAATCTTGGGGTTTTTGAAATTGAAGGACTTTATCGAGGCTATGGAATTACTTTAGGAAACGCTTTAAGAAGAGTTCTTTTAAGCTCGCTTGAAGGTGCGGCAATTACCAAAGTAAAGATTAAAGATGTGCCTCATGAATTTTCTACGATTGAAGGAGTAATGGAAGATGTGGTTGAAATTCTTTTGAATCTTAAAAAAATTCGCTTAAAGCTTCTTTCAGAAGGTCCGGAAACTTTAAAGCTTAAAGCTTCAGGGGTAAAAGAAGTTAAAGCAAAAGATATTGAGAAAAATCCAAATGTGAAAATTGTTAATCCTGATCAAATTATCGCTCATTTAACTTCAAAGAAAGCAAAACTTGAAATGGAAATGACAGTGGAAAAAGGATTAGGCTATCTTCCAATTGAGCAAAGAAAGAAAGAAAAAGTTCCAGTGGGCACCATTTTATTAGATGCGCTTTTCTCACCAATTAAAAAAGTAAGCTTTGAAGTTGAAGAAATGAGAGTTGGAGAAAGAACTGATTTTAATCGGCTTAAAATTGCTATTGAAACTGATGGTACGATTACTCCAAAAGAAGCACTTCAAAAAGCAGCTCAAATTTTAGTGGAGCACTTTCAAATTTTAGCAAAAGAAAAATGAGGCACCGAAAAAAAGGAAGAAAATTAAAAAGAAAAAGAGATCAAAGAAAAGCCCTTTTAAGGAACCTCGCAATTCATTTGATTTTAAATGAAAGAATTCAAACTACTAAAGAAAGAGCCAAGGAAACTTCTCGTTTTGTAGAAAAATTGATTACTTTGGCAAAAAAAGATAACTTGGCTTCTTATCGACTAGTTATCTCTCGACTGGGAGGCAATAAAAAAGCGGCTAAAAAATTAAAGGAAATTTCTCAAAGATATAAAGAGCGCCCCGGAGGTTATACTCGTGTTCTAAAATTAGGAAAATTTAGAAAAGGTGATGGGGCAGAATTAGCTTTAGTTGAATTTGTTTAAAAAACTATGGAAGTCATCACTATCGATGCTAAAGGAAAAGCTTTGGGAAGACTGGCAAGTGAAGTTGCCTTGCTTTTGCAAGGAAAGCATTTGCCCAGCTATCATCCAAGACTTGAAGGCGACACAAAAGTCGTTATTGTTAATGCTTCCAAAATTAAATTTACCGGAAAAAAATACAAAAAGAAAAAATACTACTGGCATACGGGCTATCTTGGCGGACTTAAAGAAAGAAAACTTCAGGAATTATTTGAAAAAGATCCCAAAAAAGTGATTCTTTTGGCAATTAAAGGAATGCTTCCTAAAAATAGATTGAGAAAAAGAAGATTAAAAAGAGTTGAAATTCATCTATGAACGAAACTCAAACCCTAGAAAAAACCCAAAAGGAAGAGGAAAAAATTGAAGCCGAAAAAGAAGAAAAAGAAACTTCTCAAAAAAAATTGAGATATTATGAAGGTATTGGCAGAAGAAAAACCGCGACCGCGCGGGTAAGGCTTTATACTAAAACTGAAGGAATTAAGGATGGAATTGAAATTAATGGAAGAAGTTATAAGGAATATTTCCCGACCTTGGAATTTCAAAAAATTGTTGAGGCACCGCTGGAAAAGATGAAACTTTTAGGAAAATTTGGAGTGACGGTAAAGGTAAAAGGGGGTGGAATCAGAGGACAAGCTGAAGCAATTAGACTTGGTTTGGCTCGGGCTTTGGTAAAATTTAATCCGGCTTATAAAAGAAAACTTAAAAGAGCCGGCTTTTTAACTGTTGATGCTCGGCAAGTTGAAAGAAAGAAATATGGTAAAAAGAAAGCTCGAAGAGCACCTCAATGGCAAAAGAGATAAGTCAAACTCTTTTTCAGTCGTTGAAGTTTTAATTGCTCTTTCCATTCTTATCGTCGGGCTTTTGGGAACCGTAACTTTGATGGTAAGAACTTTGGATACTTCTCTTTTAACTTTAGAAAAACTAACGGCAGCAGAATTAGCTCAAGAAGGAATAGAAATTGTAAGAAACATTAAAGATTCAAAAGTGATCTCTGGAGAAATTGATAGCTGGTTTAATAACCTCTCTAATGGGAGTTATTATGTGGATTATGATGATCATCAGTTAAATAGAATTCTTCCAGGACACCAAGTTCCTTTTTTAAGAAAAGATGCTAATGGATTTTTTGGTTATGCTTCAGGTCCTCTTACCCCCTATCAAAGAGAGATAAAAATTAGAAAAATTAGCAATCATCACTTACAGGTAAATTCAATTGTTTCTTGGAAACATAAAGGTATTAGTTTTAGCGTCAATGTGGAGGATCATCTTTACAAATATTAAGCGCAAAAGTCAAAGCGCAAAGCGCAAAAGTGAAAGTAAGTGCAAAGTGCAAAGCGCAAAGCTAAAAGCTAAAAGTTTTACTTTGGTGGAGGTTTTGGTGGCTGGGACGATTTTAATTCTGGCAATTCCAGCAATTATTCAGATTTATCTTCATACTTTAAAAAATCATCGAATTTTAGTAAGTATTTCGGAGGTTTCTGATAACATTGGTTTTGCGATTGAAAAAATGAATCGAGAAATTAGAATGGGAAGAAATTTTGTGATTTCCGACAATGGAGAAAAATTAACTTTTTACAATCCTCAAGATGAAAAAATTGTTTATCGATTTAATAAAACCAATCACTCAATTGAGCGTTCGAAAAATGGAGGAGATTTTGAGAATTTAACCGGAGAAAATGTCATTGTTGAAAAATTAATTTTTCATGGAGAAGGGCTAAACCCTAACGATAACCTTCAGCCAAGAATTACCATTGTGCTTAAATTCCGATCTAAAGAAGCCCAAAAAGAATCAGAAAAATATTCAACCGAGCTTGAAACTACTATTTCTTCCCGCCTGCTTCAAATCTAATCATGAAAGCCCAAGCAGTTTTTGTAGTTTTAATTGTTTTAATGGTAGCCTCAGCGACTGCCCTTATCTGGGGTATGGTTATCAGTGAAAGATTACATGTGATCAGCCAAGCTTCAGAAGCAGTAAAAGCTTTCTATGCTGCTGATAGTGCTTTAGATTGTAAGTTTTATAAAACTTATATTGATCAAACCGAATCTTGCCCTCCTTCTCTTACCAATGGCACTAAAGCAAATTTAGAAAAATTACCTTCTCCTTCAAATGAAACTTTAATCAAAGCTACCGGCTGGACTTTGAAAACTCAAATTTATCGAGCTTTAACGGCTAAATTCTAATGAAGTTTTTCAAAATTTTAAAATTTTTTGAAAAAGGAAGTTTTTTTCTTTTTCTTTTAACTTTTCCTTTAGGAGTAAAAAAAGCAATTTTTTCTTTTTCTTTTTTTAAATCTGATTTTCTAACCGCTTTTCTTTATCCTTCAGAAATTTTTTTAATTTTTACTCTTTTAGTTTGGTTTGTTTCTCTTTTTTTTAAAAGAGAATTTTTTAAGTTTGAAAAATTTGATCTTTTTTTAGCTTTCTTTGGCTTAACTTTGTTTTTAAAAACAATTTTTTCTTTAAATCCCCTCCTTTCACTTTATTATCTTTTCCGAATCCTGGAAGGAATTTTGCTTTATTTTTATCTTAAAACCAATTTTTCTTCTTTAAAAAATCTTTTCTTTTTAGCTTTGGCATTAGGAGGAATTTTTGAAGGAGGCTTAGCTTTGTTTGAATTTTTTAATCAAAAAAGTCTTGGGCTTTATTTTTTGGGCGAGCCAAAAATTTCTTATTTTATTCCTAATATTGCCAAATTTAGCACCAGTGAAGGAAGATTCATTCGAAGTATTGGCACTTTTCCTCATGCCAATGTTTTAGCTTGTTTTTTGGTTTTATCTTTGACAAGTTTTCTTTGGCTTTGGTTTAAAAAAGAAAAAAGAAATTTTTGGTTTTTATCTTTTTTTAGCTTGGGGCTTTTCTTTAATTTTTTTGGACTTTTAACTTCTTTTTCCCGCTCAGGATTTTTGGCAAGCTTTATTTTGCTTTTAAGTCTCCCTGTAATTTTTTTCAAAAAACCAAGCTTAAAAGAAAAAACCAAAGAGCTAATTTTAATTTTTCTTATTTTAGCTATTTTAGGATTTTTCTTTTTTAAAGATTTAATTTTGGTAAGAGCCAAAGTTTCGCCTCATGAGCCAGCGGTTTCTTTTAGAGAAATTTATCTTGAGATGGCAAAAGAAGTGGCTCAGAAAACAAAGCTTTTGGGGACTGGTCTTGGAAATTATTTGGTTTTTGTTGAAAAATTCAATCTTTTTTCAAAATATCATTTAACTTTGCCTTTTTATTGGCAACCAGTTCATAATCTTTATTTTCTTATCCTTGATGAAATTGGAATTTTTGGTCTTATTTTCTTTCTTCTTTTTTTGGGAAGTCTTTTAGTTTTCAAAAAAAGAGAAACTTTAAAAGATGAGCTTTTCTTTTATCTTTTAATTGGCTATCTTTGCTGGGGATTTTTTGATCATTTTTTCTGGACTTTATATCAAGGCATCATTATTTTCTGGCTTGCTTTAGGAGTTTTTGCTTCTCAATTAAAAAACTGGCCCGAACCGGGCCAGGAAAAACTGAATTTTTAATCACAATACCTTAAAAATTTTTTCCAGTTTTCTTTTGGCTTCAAAGCTTTTGACCCAAGCCTACAAAGAAAACATCTTTCTTTTCTCCAGGCACTGATTTTCCATTTTAAAAGATAAATGATCTTAAAATCGGAGTAATTTCCTTCTTTTGTTGGTCGAAAAACTAAAGTGGCAACGACATTTTTTTTATCAAAAGTTTTCAAAAATTCAATTTTAGGATTAGCTTTTAGAAGAGCTTTTCTTACTTCTTTTACAGTTTTCAAACTACTGATAACATCTTCGACCTGAAGTACCTTTGCTTTTTCAGGTAAAGTGAATCGTCCACTCCAAATTTGATAATTTTCTTTTTTTTCAGTGAAAACAAAAAGAGCGTTTAGTTTTGAGGCAACTTTTTCTCCTAAAGGAAGTGCGGCATAAGAAGAAGAAACGATGACGTCAACTTCAATCTTTTTTGTCCTCAAAGCAAACTTAATTTTTTCAATCAATTTCTCTGCTAAAGCGTCAAGATAATTAGGAAATTTGAAAACTTCATTTAAATTAAGATAGCCATCAGAATGAAAACCAGAAGAAAGTAAAGCATGTGGTTCTTTTTCTCTTCCTTTAAATTTCCAAAAAGCTTTGGTTTCCTTTAAAATCTCTTCAATTTTTTGATTTAAAATTTCTTGAGGATCCTTCTTTAAAAGCTCTCTTACTTTTTTTAAATCCATTAACTCACCCCCTTTTAAATTTTTAATTTTCCATCCTAAAAACTAAAAAATTTTTTGAAAAAATCAAGAAATGAGAAATTAAAAAGCCGGCTTTCTGCCGGCTTAATGATTTTTATAACTCATAAAGTGGTCCAACTATATCTAATTCAAGTTCTCCTTCCAGGTTCAGGAAAATTTCAAGATACAAGTCCTCTGCCCGAATTAAAACTTTTTCTCCTTCGTTAGTTATTATTTCTTTAATTTCTTTTCCTATTAATCTTTCAATCTCTTCTTTACTTGCTTTTACTTTCATTTTTCTCACCTCCTTTACATATTTTTTTAAGTGCTGTCAAGATGATATTTAAATTTTTGTAAAATTTCAAGAGATTGTATTTTTTGAAAAAATGAGATAGAATTTTCATTGATGATTTTGATAATAAATTGCGGCTCTCAATCAATAAAATGGAAAATTTTTTCTGAAAAACTGGAAGTAGTTTTTCAAAGAAAGAAAGAATATTTCAGCTTGGCTTCAGCAAAGCGAGTCATTAAAAAAGAACTTGATTTTCTTGATAAATTAACTTCAAAAATTGAAATTGTTGGTCATCGAGTGGTCTGGGGAAGGTATTTTGAGCCTCAAGAAATTAGAAAAGAAGTTTTAAAAGAAATTGAGCTTGGAGGTGAAATAGCGCCACTTCACAATCCTTTCCAGCTTCTCGGAATTAAAATTGCCAAAGAAAAATTTAAAAAAGCAAAGCACTTTGCTGTTTTTGATAGTAGCTTTTTTAAAGATCTGCCAGCGGTCTCAAGGTTTTATCCTTTGCCAAAAGAAATTATTGAGAAATATCAAATTTTTAGATTAGGTTTTCATGGAATTTCTCATAAATATCTGGCTTTAAAAGCAGCTGAAATTTTAAAAAAACCTTTAGAAAAATTAAATTTAATTACGCTTCATCTTGGTGGCGGAGCTTCGCTGACAGCTATTGAAAAAGGAAAACCAATTGAAACTTCAATGGGATTTTCTCCTCTGGAAGGAGCTACCATGACCACAAGACCTGGTGATCTTGATCCTGGAATTTTGCTTTTTCTTTCAAAAAGAGTAAAATTAGAAAAGCTTAAAAAAATTTTAAATGAAGAAAGTGGTTTGAAAGCAATTTGCGGCACTTCAAATTTTAAAGAGATTCTCGAAAAGAAAAGTGAAGAAACCGAATTTGCTCTTAAATTTTTTGTAAGAAAAATTCAAAAATACCTTTACTTTTATTTTGGTCTTTTAAAAAAAGTTGATGCTTTGGTTTTTGGGGGAACAGTTGGCTATGAATCTTTAAGGATAAGAAGATTGATTTTAAAAGATTTTCCTTTCAAACTTCCTAAAGTTTTGAAAATTAAAACTGATGAAGAGTATCAAATTGCCAAAGAAATTTTATCATGTTTAAAGAAAAACAAATCTTACCTTTAATTGGAAACGAAGCAATCGTTTTAGGCGCGCTTGAGGCAGGAATAAATTTTGTTGCCACTTATCCTGGAACACCTTCCTCTGAAATTGGGAATCTTTTTTATCGACTAAAAGAAACTTATCCAGTTTATATGGAATTTTCTACTAATGAAAAAGTTGCACTTGAAGCCGCTGCTGGAGCGGCTTTTTCTGGTTTAAAATCCTTAGTAGCAATGAAGCATTTTGGATTAAATGTTTGCCTTGATGCTTTAATTCCTTTATGTCATTGCGATCTTAAAGGAGCAATGGTAATTGTGGTCTGTGATGATCCTTCTTGCCATTCTTCAGCTCAATCAGAAGAGGATAGCCGAGGTTTTTGGGAAAATCTTTTGGTGCCAATTCTTGAACCTTCAAATCCAGAAGAAGCAAGAAGATTTACCAAAATTGCTTTTAAAATTTCAGAAAAATTTAAAAAACCAGTAATTATTAGATCAGTCACCCGAGTTTCTCATCAAACCCAACCAATTAAAGTTGGAAAAATAAAAGTTTCTCAAGTTAAAGGAAGATTTGAAAAGGATCGAGAAAGTTTTGATACGATGCCGCCATTTATTTTGGAGAAAAAAAGAAAGCTTTTGGCTTTAAAGGAAAAATTTGAAGAATTTTTGGAAAAAGAAAATTTAAATCCGATTATTGAAGGAAAGGAAAAGAAAGTTGGAGTGATTGCTTCTGGGGTTGGCTTTTGCTATCTTCAAGAAGTTTTAAAAAAGCATCAAATCTCTTTGCCAGTTTTAAAAATTGAAACTTTCTATCCTTTACCTTCAAAAAAGCTTAAAAAGTTTTTGAAAGGAAAAGAAAAAGTTTTAGTGCTAGAAGAAGTTTTTGGAATTTTGGAAAAAAACATCAAAGCTTTTGCTTTTGAAAACAAATTTTCTTTAAAAATTGAAGGTAAAAATTTAATTGAACCAGTAGGAGAGCTTTCACCTTCCCGAGTTAAAGAAGTTTTGTTTAAGTTTCTTGGAAAAAAATTACCTCAAAGAAAAGAGAAAAAAGAAATTTTTCCAAAAAGAAGTCCCAAATTCTGCCCTGGCTGTCCCTACTGGTTTATTTTTGGAGCTTTAGAAAAAGCAGTAAATAAAAAAGAAGTTGTCTTTTGCGGTGATATTGGCTGTTATATGCTTGGCTATTTTAAGCCTTTTGAAATGCAAGATACCCTTCTTTGTATGGGAAGTTCGGTGGGGCTAGCCCATGGAATTTCTAAAGCAACTAATCAAAAAGTAATTGCTTTGGTTGGCGATTCTACTTTCTTTCATGCTTCTTTACCTGGAATTATTAATATTTTTCATCATCATTCTTCTCCTCTAATTATCATCTTTAACAATGAAATTACTGCTATGACTGGTCATCAGCCTCATCCTGGAACGCCAGCTGAATTTAAAAAAGAAAAACTTGAAGTGAAAATTAAAAAAATTCTTGAGGCAATTGGGTTTAAAAATATTGAAAGTTTAGATCCGGTTAAAGAACAAGAAAAATTAATTCAAAAAATTAAAGAATTTCTTTCAAAAAACGAGGCTTCAGCAATTATCTGTACTCATCCTTGCCGAATTTTGGAAAGAAAATTTAAAAAATGAAACTTTTAAAAAGGGAAAAGGAAATTCTTTTAACTTTAAAAGTTTTTGATTTTTTTGAAAGACCTTTAACCGCATTTGAGATCTGGAAAAATCTTTTTAAGCTCAAAAATTCAAAAAAGCCGACTCTGTTTGAAATTGTTTCTCTTCTTGAAAATTCAAAAAATTTAAAAAAGTTAATTGGCAAAAAAGATGGATTTTATTTTTTGAAAGGAAAAGAAAATTTAGCTGAAAAAAGAATTTTTGAAGACATTTTATTTGATAAAAAATTTGAAAAGTTAAAAAGACTTATTTGGTTTTTTAAATTTTTGCCTTTTTTGGAAGGAGCTTTTCTTTCCGGCTCAATGGCAATTGGCAATGTCAAAAAAGAAAGTGATTTTGATTTGATTTTGATTGGAAAAGAAAAAAGAATTTGGACTTTAAGATTTTTTTCGCTTCTTTTATATGATCTTCTTTCAGCTCGAAAAAAAGGTGAAAGAAAAGAAAATAAAATTTGTCTTCCTTGCTTTTTAAGTTCAAACTCTTTAAAACTTTCTCCAGCTTATTTTCGAGCGGCAGAGTTTTTAAATTTAATTTTTCTTTATGGAAAAAAAGAAATTTTTTTAAAATTTTTTGAAGAAAATAACTGGCAGAAAAATTATACTCATTTTAGCCAGCTTGATTTTGGAAAAGAAAAAGAATTTGAGTTTAAAAAAAGTTTTTTAAGAAAGTTTTTGGAAAAAATTTTGGAAGGAAAATTTGGAAGTTTTTTAGAAAAGGTTTTTGAAAAAATTCAAAGAAAAAAAATTGAAAGTTTTTTGAAAAGAGAAAAAAATGAATTTCCAAGAAGAATTGAGATCTCTCAAGAAAGAGTGATTATTCATCTTAATATCTCAAAAGAAATTGAGCTTGAAAAGGAAATTGAAAATTTTTTGAAAGTTGAGAATTTTTAAGTTTGAAATTAAAATTTTCAAAAATGAAAGAAGAGTTTTTAAAAGAAATCACTTTTAAAGAAAATTTTTTGGAAAGATTGATTTACAATCTTTGCTGGTGGCTTTTTTGGGCTTTGCTTCTTTCTTTTTCTTTCTGGCTTTTTTTAAACCAAAAACTTTTTGGATTTTTAATTTTGGCTTCAATTGGAATTTATCTTTTTAAAAGAAAAAAAGCTTACAAGAAAATTTCAGAAAAAATAGGAGAAAATCTTCTTGATTATTTCAATTTAGAAGCTAAAAAAGTTCTGGAGTCAAGTTATCTTGAAGCCAAGGAAAAAGAAAAAAATTTTTATCTGGTTTTATTTAAGAATCTTTTGAAAAAGAAAAAAATCAAAAAAATTTTAGAGGCTTTGGAAATCGATTTAAAAGAAATTTCAGAAGAAGTTGAAGAAAAATTGGAAAAAGAAAAAGTCAAAGATCCAATCGAAGCGCTTAAAAAAGTAATTTCTCTTTCTTTTGAAATTGCCAATGAAGAAGGAGCTGAAGAGGTAAATGAAGTTTTTCTTTTTTCTTCCTTGTTCAAAATTGAAGCTGATTTTATTCAAAAAATTTTCCTCCATTTTGGTCTTGATTTAAATGATTTTTTGACCGTCGCCCAGATTATAAAAATTAAAAAAAGATTTAAACCAAAAACTTTAACTCATCTTTTTGCTTTACCTCCAAAAAAGATAAAAATTAGACATCTTAACCGGGCTTGGACTTCAAAACCAACTCCATTTTTAGATCGATTTAGTATTGATTTAACTAGCCTAGCTTTTGAAGGATTAGTTGGATTTATGATTGGTCATCAAAAAGAATATGATCGATTAGTTGATATTTTAGCTCGAGAAACTAAAACCAATGTTCTTTTGGAAGGAAGGGAAGGTTCAGGAAAAGAAACTTTGGTAGAACATTTGGCAAAAGAAATTGTTGAAGATCGGGTGCCAGAAAAGCTTTTTGATAAAAGAGTAGTAAAACTGGTTCTTCCTTGGGTTTTTTCTGGAGCTCAAAATATTTTTGAAATTGAAAGAAGGATTAAAACCATTTTGGAAGAAGCCAGAGAAGCTGGAAATATTATTCTTTATCTTCCCGAAATTCAACTTTTATTTGGAAAGGAAACTAGCTTAATCGATGCTTTCCTTCCTTATTTTGAAGATGAAAGATTAATTTTTATTGGCGCGGTTGATGAAGTTCATTTAAAAACTATCTCTCAAAGAAAAGATTTTTTGAATTTCTTTGAAGAAATTCAGGTAAAAGAAATTTCAGAAAATGAAGCTTTGAAAGTTCTTTTTTTGGAAAGCATTTTAAGAGAAAAAAAATATAAAATTAAAATCAGCTTTTGGGCAATTAAAAAAGCTTTAAAACTTTCAAAAATTTATAATCCTTTCAAGCTTTTGCCTCAAAGAGCGGTTGAGCTTTTAGACGAAGCCATTAAAGAAGCTTTAGATAAAGAAAAAGAAAAAATCACTTCAAAAGAAATTTATGAAATTGTAAAAAGAAAAACTAAAATTCCAGTTGGTGAAATTGAAAGAAAAGAAAAAGAAATCTTTCTTAATCTTGAAGAATTAATTTCTCAAAAAGTAGTGGATCAAGAAGAAGCTATCAAAGCCTGTGCTCGAGTGTTAAGAGAATATCGGGCTGGCTTGAAACCAAGAAAAGGACCGATTGCTTGTTTTCTTTTTGTTGGTCCAACTGGGGTAGGAAAAACTTATCTTTCAAAAGTTTTAGCCGAAATTCTTTTTGGCGATGAAAAATTTTTGATTCGGTTTGATATGTCAAAATATCAAAAACCTGAAGCAATTTACAAATTGATTGGTGATCCAGAAAACAATATTTTAGGAGAGCTCTCTGAAGCAATTTTGAAAAATCCTTACTCGGTTATTCTTTTAGATGAATTTGAAAAAAGCCATCCTAAAGTTTTAAATCTTTTTCTGCCAATTTTTGATGAAGGAGAAATTGTTGATAATTTTGGCTATAAGCTTGATTTCTCTCACTCTTTAATCATTGCCACTTCTAATGCCAATGCCAATTTTATTGTTGAAGCTTTAAGAGAAGGAAAAACCATTCCAGAAATTGAAGAAGAATTTCGAAATTCTTTAATTGAATTTTTCCCGCCTGAGCTTTTAAACCGATTTTCTCAAATCATTATTTTTAAGAGCTTAAAAGAAGAAGAAATTAAAAAAATCTGCCAGCTTCAGTTAAAAGAACTTAAAAAAGAAATGGCAGAAAAAGGAATTGTTTTAGAATTTTCTCCAAGAGTAATTGAAAGGCTTTCAAAAGAAGGATTTTCAAGAGAATTTGGGGCTCGTCCTTTAAAAAGAACCATTGAAAGAAACATTCGCTCTCTTTTAGCTGATTGGTTAATTAAAAATCCAGTCCCTGCTGGAACCAAAGTTTTCATTGATTGGGATGGAAAATATTTTCTTAAAAAGCTAAGCTAAATTTTTTATTTTTCTAATTTTCCAAGCCAGAAATAAAGCTGGCTGCTTTCACTTAAATTGACCTCAAAAGGATACTGCCCACAGCCGCTCCAGCTTTGATAATAAGCTGATTCATCTTGATAAATCACTTTGATTTTTAAACGATATTCTCCTTTATCTAAAGTTGTTGTAGAAAAAGAAAAGTAAAAATCTTTTTGAGGATTGAAATTGAAAATTTGTTTGCGGGTTTCTTGTTGATAGTTATGACCGGTATCAAAAAGATGAAGTGGTGGCTGGAATCTTTTTGAAATAA
>CAZNFF010000006.1:0-5188 GCA_964572495.1 uncultured Candidatus Saccharibacteria bacterium | reverse complement strand
TAGTTATGACCGGTATCAAAAAGATGAAGTGGTGGCTGGAATCTTTTTGAAATAATCGGAGTTGAAGTAGAAGAAGTTGTATTAGAAATAGAAATTTCAAGAAAAGGCGAGCGACAAGCTCTTTTTGGTTTAAACCTCAAAGCTAAAAGATTAAAAGAAATTTTTTCTTCTAAAGAGAAATTTTGAGAAACAAAAGAGCGGTCATCATAATAAGTTTTATAGCCAAATTTTCTCCAGTTTGAAGAAGGTTTTCCATTAACAAATTCTTTTTTAACTTTGAAAGGATAAATAAAGGTAGAGCTGGCAGAATTTGAATTGCTAAATTCATCAAAAACCTCAACTAAAACTTTAAACTCATCATTTTCTTGAAGATGGTAAGGAAGAGGGGTCATTGAAAGAGCTCTTTTAACATTATCACGAACATCAAAAATAAAGGTAGAAGAAGCTTCTTTTTCAATTAAATGAACCTGATAGAAAAGTTTTTTATCAAGAGAATCTTGATCAATTGAAGGAGTAACTGAGGCTTTAACTATTGAAGGAAGGTTTTCATCTAAAGAAAAAGAAATTTTTGGTTTTTGAGGCGGATAAAATTGAGGTTTTTGACCAAAATAATATTTTTTAAGATCAAAGCCAAGAAGGTAATAAGTGTTTAATCTTCTTTGATAAAAAGAAAAGGTGAAATAGCTTGAAGTGGAAAGAGAAGCGTTAAAATTAAAGGGAATTCTTAAAGTTAAATCATTTTCATCAGTTTGAGGCACTTGGGGGCTATCAAAATGCCAGTGGCAATCTTCAGGCAGATAAATTCCTTTGAAGGTTAAACTTGAAGAAGATCTTTTTAAAAGGAAAGCTAAAAAAGAATCAATTTTTTCAGGAATCCAAGGATGAGGTCCGTGAGGAATAGCTGAAAGAAATTCTTTTTTTGAAGGATTTTGATTGAGATTAACTAAAATTAAACTTGGATATTCATCAGAAGTGCTGATCCAATCTTTGGTTTCAAATTCGATTTCAAGGAAATATTTTGGATTTTGAGAGTTGCGATATTTAGCTTGATAAAAATAAGCGTTTTTAATAAAGCTTGGAATGAAAATTTTTTGCCAAACAATTTCTGAAGCTTTTTGGCAAAGCGGACTTTCAAAACTTAAACCAAAATAAAGATAGTGGTTGAAAGATTTAATTTTAATCGAAGTTGAAGTAGCAGTGGTGGTGGAGAAGCTAGTTTTTGAAAGCTCAAGAAGAGTGGAGCTTGAAAGATTTTCTTGAGTTGAAGTGACAAGATAAATTTTGGTGAAAAAGTTTTTGAAAGGAAAATTTTCCGGAATTTGCCAAGATAAGTTTAAGGTTAGGCTTGAAGAAGAAAAAGAAGATTTAATTTTTTGTGGTAAAGGAAGAGGTAGAAAATATTTTTCTGGATTTTGAGAAAATGATTGAGAATTTTGAGGAGTAGGAGAGTTTTGGAGAATAAAATCAAAAGAATTATCTTGAGAATCAAAACTTCGACCAAAATTTTGCCAGCAAGGGAAGTTTTCTAGAGTTGAATCTTTAAAAGCTTTTCTTTCTAAAGAAGAATTTTTGATAGGCGGCGGAGCTGGAGCTTTTTCTGGGAAAAGCGCCCCGAGCTTGGAAGAGGTGCCCCAGGCAAGTTGATCAATAATTTGAGTTGAAGTTGGAGAAGCCAAGCGGTCCTGAGAAGCAACCAGAAAAATGGTTCCGCCAGTTAAAGCTGGGTTGAAAGTTTTAAAAACTTTATCAGCTTTGATGCCAAAAACTGAAGAAGTTGAGGCAATAAGATAATAACCAAAAGGTTTAATAGAACCGGAAAGATTAAATTTTTTAATTTTTGAAGAAAATTTTTCTAAATCAATACTTGAAGTTGAAAATTCTTTGATTTGAGATTTCCCACCAAGATATTGAACTGAAAAATCATCTAAATTTATCTCAAAATCATTAGGATTATAAATTTCTAAAAACCTAATTTTAGAACTGGTGCCAAAATAAAGCTCGCTGATAAGCAAAGAAGGTAAAGTTGAAGTTGAGGAAGTAGGAAAAGTTGTTGAAATTGTTGAAGTAGTTGAAGTTGAATTCTCTGCTTTTGGAGTGCCAAAAATTATTTTTGAGCCAAAAGTTTGAGGAGGACCAAAATAAGAGTGCCAATTTAAATTTTCATCTCTTTCCATTGATCTTTTTTCTTCTCCACCTCCAGCTGGCCAGGTGGAAGAGGCAAGAACAAAATCAGAAAGCTGGCATTGGGGATCAAAAAGATAAAAAGCAAAATCTGAGTTATTAATTGACCCTGTAAAAATCCCATCGGCTGGAATTTGAGGCACGGTTTCATCATCGCTTCTTTCAAGTAAAACAAAACCTCTTGGTTTAATTTTTAAATCTTTTTCAAAAACAAATTTGATTTTGGTTTGATTATTTTTCAAATTAACCCCTAAAATTTGCCAATTTTTGAGATTGATTTCTTTTTGAGAAAAATTAAAAAGTTCAATCCATTCATCTGAAGCATTATCCAAAGCCCCAGCCCAAGCAATTTCTGAAAAAATAACCTGATGAGTTGGATTTAAACTTGAAGGAATTTGACAAAAACTAATTTGAGAAACTTTTTCTTTTGATTTTTCTTTCTTTCCTCCTCCAACCGCCAAAATTATTTGAAACCCTCCACCCCCTCCAGAAAAACTAATTTCTTTTGCTTTTGAATTTTTTGCTTTAGGAGTTGGTTTTTGAATTTCAAAATCATAAAAACAATTGTTAGTATCCTTATAAGTGCCATTTTCCCATTTTCTTCCATAACTTTTAGCTGAGGGCACTTCTTTCCAGCAAACTTCATCCACGATTTTTCGAGCCGGATTTTTCAAAACCAAAGTATTATTGAAAGTTAAAGGTTTGTTTACAATAACATCAGCAATTTTTTCAAAAGAAGAACCTTCTCGGGCAATCAAAAGATAACCTTTGCCAGGAATTTTTTTGTTTGAAAATAATTTTGAAGAAGCATAGCTTGAAAATTTTTTTGCGTTTTTCGTTTTTCTTTGAAGATACCAACCTGAAAGATCAACTTCTTGATCATTAGGATTGTAAAGCTCCACAAACTCGTCTTTAGGGTTATTTTCTGAGCCAAGATAAACTTCAGAGATTAAAATTTTAGGATAAGTTTTTGAGATGGCTTTTTCTTTTTGAGCTATCTGAGATGCTTCTTCAAAATAACCAGAACTATTTTCTTTTTTAGGAGTGCCTCCGGGAAGAAAACTTGTTTGCCAGCTAAGATCAGTCTTTCTTTCCATGGTTCTTTTAGAATCATTATCTCCAGCGGGCCAAAAAGGATTAGCTTCAACTTTATCTTCAAGTTGACAGTTTTTATCAAATAAAAAAAGCGCTTCATTTGAATTTCTGATGCTCCCTTTATAAATCAAATCAGCTTTTATTTGGGGAAGAGTATCATCATCGCTTCTTTCAAGAAGAAGTAGTCCAAAGGGAGGGAGTTTAATTTCTGAAAAAGCAATTTTTATCTTTCCATCTTTGCTTTGAAGTTGATAACCAGAAAGATTAATTTCCTTTGAAGTTAAATTCTTTAACTCAATCCATTCATTTTGAGAAGAAATTTTAGTTCCCATCCAAGCAATTTCATTGAAAATTATTTCATGCTTTGGTTGAGCAAGATTTTCTTCAATTGAGCACCATTTGATTTCCTTTATTTGCTTTTTCTCTTTTTTTATTCTCCTCTCCTTTTCACTTTCTATTTTCTCTTCAGTTTTCATTTCATCTTCTGCTCTAATTACTTTTATTTTTTCATTTTCTTTTTCCTCTTTTAATTCCTCCTCTAAACCAGCTTGGTTTTCTTTCTCCGCTTTCTGAGTAATGTTTTTTATTTCTTTTTCACTTTCTTTAAAGACTTTTTCTTCTATTGTTGCTTTCAAAAAACTTCTTTTTTCTTCTCCCACTTTACTTCCACCAGCAAATTTCTCTGATTTCTTTTCTTTCTTTCCAAAAAAGCTTTTTATTTTCGCTCCAAAACTTTTTGCTTTTAAAGCCAAAGTTTCAATTTTTTGAGAAAAAGCTTGAGCAATATTTTTTATCGGATTTTTTATTGGTTGAGCAATTTGCGGTCTTTCATATTCTTCCCTTTGCCAAGGATTTGAAGGCGGCGAGCCAGCAAGTTTTCTTGCGATGTAAAGGTGTTTATTCTTTGATGAAAAAACTTTTTTAGTAATAGGAGTGAGCGAAAGAATATCAATTCCTAAATTTTTTGCTTTGCTTATTAACCTTTTTTGCAAAGAGTATTTTTGTGAATATTCTCTTTTTAAATCCTCTATTGAAACCAACTTATATCTCTCATCACTCCATTCAACTTTTGGACCATAAAGTTTATCTTGAAGTGACCAGTCAGAGTAAGAACCAATCCAAGTGTTTAAGTAGCTGTTTTTGTTAGAAGTATCAACAAACTTGTCTGGCATCCCGTTGTAATTCCCATCCGGACAACTCGCATGACTTCCCTTTTCCACTAAAATCCTCTGATGATCTGCCTTTGGATTATCTAACTCATTATTTGCCAAAATTATTTTTGTTTTAGAACCATTATGAGCAAATCCAATAACTTTAACTGGTTTTTGAGAAATTTTATCCACATAAACATCAACTCTTTCCCAATCGCCATAATGTTCGTTCATGAATTCATTGAAAACATAATAAAGATGATATTCATAGATCCACTGATCCTTCTCATCCACTACTTTATAAAAAACGGTAAAGTGATTTAATTTTTCTTCTTTTGTAAGTCGATCATATTTTTCCTTTGCTTTCTCTGCTGGAATTTCATTTAAATTTTCGTCATAGTTAAATTCTAAAGGATTACAAGGAAAATATTTTTCTTCAGAATCAAACCAAAAATTAGGCGCATAATTTCTTGGATCAGGATAAGAAGAATTTTGAAATTGAGAAGAAAAAAGAAAACTTCCAAATAAAAGGAATGATAAAAGAAAAACAATTAAAACTTTTTTCTTTTTAAATTTTCTCATGCTTTATCTCTCTAAACAAAGATAAAGCAAAAGCTAAACTGATCAAAAGAAAATTCAAAAGATAAGCAAGTAAAAGAGAGTGAAAAAAATAAATCCCGATAAGATTGGCAATAATTGGAGAAATGATTGAAAAAATGGCAACCCAAATTGGGGGAATGAGAATCAGTTTTAATTTAGGT
>CAZNFF010000005.1:18205-19596 GCA_964572495.1 uncultured Candidatus Saccharibacteria bacterium | reverse complement strand
ACTTCTTCTGGTTCTAATTTAGAAGAAACTCCAATTGGAGAACCAATGATATCGCCTCGCCCACCCCAAGTAGGAGAACCTCCTTTCTCTTTTTCTTTCTGATTAAGTTCTTCTAAAACTCCAGCTAAATCAACTGGAACAAATTGATTTAAACGAGCAATGGTATATTTTCGATAAGTCTCTCCAGTTGGTTTAAGCTCCCCTTCAGGCGTTCTTTCTAAAACTGGCATCTCAGGATTTAAAGCAATCACAATATTTGCTTTTTCATAGCCCAAATTCATGGCATAGCGATCTTTTGATTTTACAAAAGCAACTTTTCCTCCAGCCACTAATTTTATTTCTGAATTTTTCCTAGCTCTTTCAAGCTCTTCATTTCTTTCCTGATAAAGTTTTTCTACTTTCTCTTCAATTTCTTTCTCTCCTTCCAAAACTTTTTTGATAAAATCTAATTTTTCTTTTAAAGGAACATTAACCTCACCACTAATCTTCCAAATGGCAACCACTTTTTTCTCTAACAAAGTTCCAGCAATTTTTTCCATTGATTTTGGACCTAATCGATCAAGCATTCCAACTGCTTTTACCACTTCTTCATCAATCTTTTGATGAGCTTTTCTTAACTCCAAAACTGCCAAAGCAGTTAAAGAATCAGCGTCAGGTCTTAAAATAGCAATTTTAGCTCCTTCTGGAGGAAGCTTTTCTTCTTCTAAAGTTAAAGCTTGCTCGCAAGCTGAAGGAGTCTGGGCAGTTGCTTCTGGTCCATGATGGTCTAAATCATTTTTGGCTCCAGGCAAAGTAATTTCAATGCCAAAATCATAATTTTGCTCTTCTAAAGGCTTTCTGGGATCAATTTGAACTACTTCATAAATTGGCGCTTTTTCCTTTTCAACTTTTCTTTCAACTTTTCCAAAAAATTTTTCTAACATAAAATTTTAATTCAAAAAATGCGACCTTTCTGAGAATTTTATTAAATTTTTTAAAACTAGCAAATCTTGACAAATTTTGAAAAAAATTATTTGATTAAAAAGCTAGTTAAAAACTTAAAAAGGAGGTGAAATTATGGAAAAAATAGTAGTTTTGTCAAAAGAAGAAATAATCGAGTTTGTGAAAAATCTTCATCCAAATCCAGTAGTAGGAGTGCTTCTTGCCGGAGATAGGCTTTTATGTGTAACTGAAGCCGTGGGAATAGAAATAGAGGGAAAAATGATAGGCATCGCCACGATTGCTGAAGAAGGAGAGCTTTATTCCGGAGACCCTACCCTCGTAGCGCTTTATATAAAACCTGAACATCGGCAAAAAGGATATGGAAAAAAACTTCTCAAAGAAGCAATTAGCTATGCTAAAAAGAAATTTCCTTATTTAAGAGTTGATATTCTTTCAAGTAAAGTGAAAAA
>CAZNFF010000005.1:0-18105 GCA_964572495.1 uncultured Candidatus Saccharibacteria bacterium | reverse complement strand
CTAAAAAGAAATTTCCTTATTTAAGAGTTGATATTCTTTCAAGTAAAGTGAAAAAAATGATTGAATCTCTTTCAGAGGAAGATAAAAAATTTTTGAAAATTTTTGATCCCGGAGCTTCTACTGGTTTTTATCCTTTAGATTATTTTCCTGAATGAGGACTTGACAAACTTTTAAAATTTCTGTATAATAAACACAGCAGATTAAAAAATAAAATAAAAAGGAGGTGGGAAAATGGAATTTCTACCTATTCCTGCAACTCCTCTTGACTGGGAAGTTTTGGCTGTTTTCCTTGCCGGCGCCAGTTTTGGTGCCGGAATAATGGAATTAGGAAAGAACAAAATTAATTGGTTTAGTCTCCTTCCGCTAATATTCATCATTCTCGCCATTTTATGTCTATTTCCTATTTCTCCTTAAATTTTTCCATTCGGAGCGCCAAAAGCGCTCCTTTTTTGTTTTTGTCTTGACAAATTCTAGAAAAATTGGTCTAATAGAAAAGGCTTGAAAGTTAAAAAATTAAAAAGGAGGTGGAAAAATGAAAGAAGTGCTTTTTTATCTGATCTGGATAATTTTAATGATCCTCTCTATTGGTCTTGCAATGAAAGGAATGATAAAAAAAAGAAAAAGATTAATTTTGTGGAGTTGGGTAGTTTTCTTTGTAGCGTGTATTTATTTGGGATGGTTTGTATACAGATTTCTCCTCTAAATTTAAATTTTTCTTAAGGAGCGCCAGGAGCGCTCCTTTTTTATTTTTGCCTTTTCACTTGCTACCCAAATTATTGACAAAAAATTTATCCCTGCTAAAATTTAAAATAAAATAATTTTAACCCTGCTAAAATTATGTATGTTCATCGGGAATTAGAAAAGATAATTAAACCGTTTCTCAAAAGAAAAGAAATTTTGGCTATCGTTGGAGCAAGACAAGTAGGTAAAACTACTTTTTTAAAATATTTGTTTTCAGAACTTAAAAAAACAAAAAAAATAGAGTTCTTAACTTTTGAAAGAGAAAAGGATTTGGCTTTGTTTGAAAACGTTGAAGACTTTAAAGAATATTATAAAGATTATGAAGTTTTAATTATTGATGAATTTCACTATGCCAAAGAGGGTGGAAAAAAGCTTAAATATCTTTTTGATACCACCAAAATAAAATTTATTATTTCTGGCTCTTCTTCATTGGAACTAACTTTTGAAACAGGAAAATATCTGGTGGGAAGAATGATAAAATTTTATTTATTTCCTTTTTCTTTTAGGGAGTTTTTATCTTTTAAAAACAAAACTTTATTCAATCTTTTAGAAAACCGATTTAAAGATATTTTTTCTCAAAAGATAAACTTTAAGGATTTTTTTGGAAAAGAACTAAATTCCCGATTAAGAAAATATTTTGAAGAATATCTTATTTTTGGTGGCTATCCAGCGGTTGCTTTAGCAAAAACTGAAAAAGAAAAATTCAAAATTTTAGAAAGCATTTTAGAAAATTATCTTTTAAAGGATATTAAAGGGCTTTTGAATTTAAATACTAAAGAAGAGTTAATGAAAATTTGCGAGTTTCTTTCTACTCAAATTGGAAATCTTTTGAATTATCAAGAGCTTTCTAATGTTTCTAACTTAAACTATCAAGAGGTTTTGAAACATTTAGAGATTTTAAAAAACACTTTTATCATTGACTTCTTGAGACCGTTTTATAAAAATCCAAGAACTGAACTTGTAAAAGCTCCAAAAGTATATTTTTTAGATAATGGGTTTAGAAATTATCTTTTACTTGATTTTAGAAAGCCGGAAAAAAGAGATGATTTAGGAAAATTAGTAGAAAATTTTGTTTTTTCTTCTTTAAAAAGACAAGAAGGAACAAAACTAAATTATTGGCGCACAAAAAGTAAAGCCGAAGTAGATTTTGTGCTTCACAAAAATGGAGAGATAATTCCGATTGAGGTAAAATACTCTCTTTCACCTTCAATTGGTAAAAGTTTTTATAGCTTTGTAGAAAAATTCTCTCCTAAAAAAGGATTTATTCTTACTCAAGGATTTTGTGAAATCAGAAAAATCAAAAACACTAAAATTTACTTCGTTCCAGTTTATTATCTTTAGTAGTTTTTTATCAGGATCCTGGAGCGCTCCTTTATTTTTTTGCAATCAAAATTAAATTTTTTTCTTTGCCTCTTTTTAAAACAAAAACTTTTTCCACTGAAAAGCCAGCTTTTTTGACTTCTTTTTTTAAAGAATTTTTTGAAAAAAGATGGAAATAGCGAAGGTATTTGCCTTGCCAAGGAAGATAAAGGTCAAAAAAATCCATTTTATTTTTTCCAATAAGTTTTTTTAAAGTAAATTTTAAAATCAATTTCCAAATTGAAATTTTGCTCCAAAGATACCAAACGCTTAAAAGAAAAATCCCATCTTTTTTTAGAACTCTTTTGATTTCTTTTAACACCTTAATTCTTAGTTTTTGAGAAGGAATATGATGAAAAACCGCAATTGAAAAAACAAAATCAAAAAATTCATCTTTAAAAGGAAGATGCAAGCCATCGATAAGAAAGAATTTTTTTTGAGGATATCTTTTTTTGGCAAGCTGAATAAGAGAAGAAGAAAAATCTACTCCAAAATATCTTTCCTTTTCAAAAATCTCTGAAAACCTTCCGTTACCACAGCCAAAATCAAGAATTTTTTCTTTTCCTTGAGAGAGATTTTTTAACAAAGCTTCAAATTCAAACCATCTTTTTTGTCGAGTTAAAGAAAAACTTTCCGCAGCTTGGTTGTAAAAATCTCTTACCTGATTTAAAATTTTGAAAGCAAGTTTTTCATCCATGCTCTTAGAGCTTTTAAAAGAAATTTCTAAAAGAAAAATAAAAACTAAAGAGGAACTTGAAAAACTCAAAAAAGAGTTTTCTTTAAAATTTCATCAACCCTTGCCAAGCAATCCCGAGCTTTTAAAAGTTTATCACAAACTTTTAAAAATTGGAAAGATTAAAAAAGATCCTTTTTTAGAAAATCTTCTTCAAAAGAAAAAAATTCGCTCTCTTTCAGGAGTAGCGGTGATAACGGTTCTAACCAAGCCTTATCCTTGTCAAGGAAAATGTATTTTCTGTCCTTTTCAGGAAAAAATACCAAAAAGTTATCTTGAAAAAGAACCAGCAGTCCAAAGAGCCCAAGGAGTGAATTTTGATCCTTATCTTCAAACCAAAAAAAGAATTGAGGCGCTTCAAAATTGCGGGCATTTAACTGAAAAAATTGACCTTATTATCCTCGGAGGCACTTTTTCTTTCTATCCTAAAAGGTATCAAAGCTATTTTATCAAAAAAGTTTTTGAAGCTTGCAATGAAAAAACTTCTTCCACTTTAAAAGAGGCTCAAAAAATAAATGAAAAAGCAAAACACCGAATTATTGGAATTACCATTGAAACCCGTCCGGATTGTATTGATATTAAAGAAATCAAATGGCTCCGGAAACTAGGAGTTACAAGGGTTGAACTTGGGGTTCAAACGGTTTTTGAGGAAATTTTAAAACTTAATCAGCGCGGACATGGCGTCAAAGAAACTATCAAAGCAACCCAGCTTTTAAAAGATGCTGGTTTTAAAGTCAATTATCATATGATGGTTAATCTTTATGGTTCTGATTTTGAAAAAGATCTTCAAGCTTTCAAAATTATTTTCGAAGATGAAAGATTTAAGCCAGATTATTTAAAGATTTATCCCTGCGTGGTTTTAAAAGAAGCTCCTCTTTACAAGCTTTATCTTGAAGGAAAATATCGTCCTTATTCAACCGAAAAATTAGTTGAGCTTTTAATTGAAATTAAAAAGAGAGTGCCTTACTGGGTTCGAATTCAGCGAGTGATTCGGGATATTCCTTCCACCTATATTGTGGCGGGAAATAAAATTACCAATTTAAGAGAAGTAGTGAAAAAAGAAATGGAAAAAAGAAATTTAACTTGTCATTGTATCCGCTGCCGACAAGCTGAAAGTTTAGAAAGCTTTGAAAAAATTTACCTTTTTCGAGAAGATTATTGGTCATCTTCTGGAAAAGAAATTTTTCTTTCTTTTGAAAGTAAAGACCGAAAGAAGCTTTTTTCTTTTTTGAGATTAAGAATTCCTTCGTTTTATTTTTCAGGCAAAAAGCATTTTATCGAAGTTTTAAATGATTCTGCCATTATCAGGGAGCTTCATACTTATGGAAAAACAGCTTCTCTTTTTGAAAAAGAAAAAGAAAACATTTCTTATCAGCATAAAGGATTAGGAAAAAAATTGATTAAAGAAGCTGAAAGAATTGCCAAAGAAGAATTTAAAGTTTCAAAAATAGCGGTCATTTCTGGAGTCGGGGTAAGAGATTATTATCGAAAATTGGGATATCGATTGAAAGAAACTTACATGGTTAAAAAACTTTAATTGATTTTTTGAAAAAAATGAGTATCTTTAAAAGAAAAGGTCGGGGGTGGCGTTAAGCTTCCTTGTCGTTTTCCTGAAGAAAAAGATTTAAAAACTTTTTCTTTGGGAAAAGACAAAAAAGTAAAAAGATTAAAGTTTTTAGATGAAAAAGAGACTTTTTGTGGGCAATCTCCCTGATGAGGTGACTGAAGGAAAATTAAAAGAGATCTTTGAAGCCGCAGGAAAAGTAGAAGGTTCAGTAGTAATCTTGGATAAATTTTCTGGAAAATCAAAAGGTTTTGGATTTGTTGAAATGGAAACCGAAGAAGAAGCAAAAAAAGCCATTGAGATGTTTAATAACTATGAGCTTGGTGATCGGAAATTAAGGGTTGATTTTGCTTATCCACCAAAGAAGAAACCTTTTTTTAAGAGAAAATCTCGAAAATAAAAAGGGAGTTTGCCAAGCTTTTTAAAAACTCCAGCGCTTTAAAAGCGCTGGAGTTTTTTTACTTGTTTTTTTTCAAAATTTAAATAGAGTTTTTAAATGATGGAAAAAGAAATAAAAAATCAATCAAACCAGCTAATAGAAAGACCCCCGGTGGTAGTGGTTTTGGGGCATGTTGATCATGGAAAGACAACTTTGCTTGACACTATTAGAAAAACGAAAATTGCAGAAAAAGAAGCTGGTGGAATTACTCAAAGCATTGGTGCTTATGAAATTGTTCATCAAGGCAAAAAAATTACTTTCATTGATACTCCAGGACACCAAGCTTTCAAAAAAATGAGAGCCTTTGGTGCCAAAGTAGCTGATGTTGCCATTTTAGTGGTCGCCGCTGATGAGGGGCCAAAAGAGCAAACTTTAGAAGCTTTCAGTTATGTTAAAGAAGCTAAAATTCCGGTTTTGGTTGCCATTAATAAAATTGATCGACCCGAAGCTGATGTTTTAAAAGTCAAAAATCAGCTTTCAAAAGAAGGAATTTATCTTGAAGGCTTTGGAGGAGATATTCCTTGCGTTGAAATTTCGGCTAAAGAAGGGATTAACATTGACCAGCTTTTAGAAATGGTTCTTCTTTTAGGAGAGCTTCAAGAACTTAAAGCCAATCCAAAAAATCCGGCTCAAGGTTTTGTGTTAGAATCATTTCTGGATTATAAAAGAGGTAATACGGCGACCTTAATCATTAAAGATGGAACTTTATTTGAAGGTCAATTTATCGCGACTTCCTCAAGCTTAGGAAAAGTAAGAATTTTAGAAGACTTTTTAGGAAATAAAGTAAAAAGCTTAAGCTTTTCTTCACCGGCACGGGTGGTTGGATTTGAAGATTTACCTTTGGTAGGAGAAGAATTTTTTGCTTCTTTTAACTTAGAAGAAGTGGAAGAGTTTAAAAAAGAAAAAGAAGCTAAAAAACCAGTGACAATTTTTCTTGAAACTCCAACTAAGGATTCTTTAATTTATCGACTTATTTTAAAAGCAAAAACTTTAGGAACCCTGGAGGCTTTAAAAGAAGTAGTAAAGGGAGTTCAAAAAAAATTTTTCCCTAAAATTGTTTTTGAGATTGTAAAAGAAGATACTGGGGTCATTGGAGAAAGTGATTTAAAATTAGCTAAGACCTCAAAAGCAACTATTTTGGCTTTTGAAAGCAAAAGAGATTTTGAAAAAGCCCTTTTTGATCTTTATCAACCAAAGATAATTGAAAGCAATATTATTTATGAGATTGAAAAGAAACTTGAAGAAGAATTAGAGAAAATTTTGAAAAAAGAGGAAGAAAAATATCTTGGTGAGTTTGAAGTAATTAAAGTTTTTTCTTCTCAAAAAAAGAAAAAATTGGTTGGAGGGAAAGTAGCTTTTGGAGAAGTAAAACTCAATTTTGAAGTAGAAATTTTTAGAGGAGAAGAAAAAATTGGTGAAGGAAAAATTGTGAGCTTAAGAAAATTTAAAGAAGATATCAAAAGCGCCAAAGAAGGAGAAGAAATTGGAATGCTTCTTGAAACTCAAACCGAAATCAAAGAAAAAGATCTTATCAAGGTCAAAAATCCTTTAATTAAAAAATGAAAAAAAGACCTCCTTTTGTTGCTGGAAGTTTTTATCCAGAAGAAAAAGAGACTCTTAAAAAAATGATTGAAGCTTTTTTGGAAGAAGTTTCTTTGCCTCAAATAAAAGGAAAAGTTTTTGGTGTTTTAGCGCCTCATGCTGGCTATATTTATTCTGGAAAGGTGGCGGCTTGTTCTTTTAAAACGGTTTTAAATAAAAGTTTTGAAAGGGTAATTTTAATTGGAGTTTCTCACCAGCAAATTTTTGAAGGTCTTTCTTTGTGGAGCGAAGGAAGTTGGATTACTCCTTTAGGAGAAGTGGAAGTTGATGAAGAATTTTCACAAAAACTTTCAGAAAATTTTAAAAATGTTGGAAAAGCACCTCATCTTTTTGAACATTGTCTTGAAGTTGAAATTCCTTTTTTGCAGCTGGCTTTAAAGCCTGACTTTAAAATCGTCCCAATTTTGCTTGGAAGCAAAGATTTAGAGTTAATTAAAAAATTAGGAAAATTTTTGAAAGAAAATCTTTTTGAAAAAGAAACTTTAATTGTTGCTTCCTCGGATCTTTCTCACTATCCTCCAGCTGAAATTGCTAAAGTGGCTGATAAAGAAGTTTTAAAAGCAATTTTATCAAAAGAAATTGAAATTTTAGAAAAAACCATTTTAAGATTAAGTCTCCAATTTCCAGAAGTTGATACTTTTCTTTGTGGTAGAAGCGCGGTTGAGGTTTTGATGGAAGTGGCAAAAAACATTGAAAATTCTTTTGGAGAAATCCTTTGCTATCAAAATTCCGGTGATGTTTCTTTTGAAAAAAACCAAGTAGTTGGCTATGGAAGTTTATATTTTTCAAAATTATGATTTCTTTAACTGAAAAAGAAAAAGAAGAGTTAAAAAAGCTAGCCTATCAATCAATAGAAAGTTTTTTGAAGAAAAAAGAAATTCCAGAAATTGAGCTAAAAGAAAATGAAAAATTTTCAAAAAAATTTGGGGTTTTTGTGACTTTAAAAAAACAAGGTCAGCTTCGAGGCTGCATTGGTTTTGTTGAACCAATTTATCCTTTAAAAAAAGCAATCGTTTATGCCGCCCTTCAAGCCGCTTTTAATGATCCTCGATTTTTACCTTTAGAAGAAAAAGAACTTAAAGAAATTTCAATTGAGATTTCTATCTTAGGAGATTTAAAAAAAGTTAAAGATTTAAAAGAAATTAAACTTGGTGAAGATGGAGTTTTAATTAAACAAGGCATTTTTCAGGCTCTTTTTTTACCTCAAGTTGCCAAAGAAACCGGCTGGAATTTGGAAGAATTTTTAGGTCATCTTTGCCTTAAAGCTGGACTGGATTATTTTTGCTTCAAAGATCCAAACACTGAAATTTACCGCTTCCCAGCCCTGGTATTTTAGAGCTCTTGACATTTTTTAATTTTTGAATAAACTTACTGATTTTAGAAACCTTAAAAAATAAAAAGGGGGTGGTTAAAATGTTTTTAGTTTTAAATGTGAAAGCAAATCACAGAAAGAATGAAAGTAAAGGGAAAAATGAAATTCTGCATAACCTATATGAGAAGCTTTATAAAGAAAACCGTCATCCTTTATTGCTAAGAATCAAACGAATAGGAAAATTCTTTCCGCAAGATTTGAGTGGTGGTCCGAAAATTGAAGTAGAAGAACTTTCTTTAAAAGAAATCGCTTGGATAAAAGAAATAAGAAAAAAAATTGAGAGTCTTACCTCTCAAATCAGTGACGAAATTGATGAGAAATTGAACCATTCCTTCAGAGAAAAATTGTTAGGAGAGTGGATGATGGGAAAGCAAATTATAAAGGAGATTGAAGAAATTGAAAGGGAAATTTTGGAAAAATTGAAATAAAAAATTGAAATGGAAGGAGGGAAAAATGGGGGTAGACAATATTAAGCTCTCTTTCCAATCTCCACCAAGCCCTCACCTAATCCATCCAAATAAGGTGAGGGCTTTTTAATTTTTAGATTCTTTTTAAAACTTTCATTTTCATTTTTTTGGCTTCAAAAAATTTTTGGCTAAATTGAGCAATCTTTTTTTCATCAAAATCTTTGCAAGAGAAAATGTTAAGATGGGCTGAGAGGCGAATTTCATCTAAATGACCAGAGATAGAAGAAGTTTCAATGAATTGGAAAAAAGAATAACCTTCTCCATAAAAAGAATTTTTTCCAAAACGCTCAATAAAGCAACTTTTATATCTTTTTACCTTAAGCAAATCAGAAACTTCTTTAACAAACTTTTTTATCTTTGCTTTTGAAGTCAAAGCCTTTTTGTTACACTGATAAAGATCCAAAATTAGCTCTTTAGCCATATTTTTATCTTACTCCTCTTTTAAGATCAAGAATTTGGACCTTTTTGGGTTTGAAATTTTCTTTTAACACTTTCAAAGCTTTATAGGGTTTGGTTTTGCCACAGGTAAAAATATCAACCGCAAGATAGTTATATTCAGGCCAGTAATGTAGAGAAAGATGAGACTCGGCTAAAAGAACAATCGCCGTAAATCCATAAGGTTGAAATTGATGAAAATTTTCTCCAATTACCTTGGAGCCTGAAGCTTTGGCGGCATCTTTGAGAATTTTTAGAATTTTTTTTGGATTTGAGTCAATGCATTGAACTTCCCAGAATTCACAAATAAGGTGAACCCCAGCTCTTTTGATGACCATAAAAAAATGTGCCTGCCTTTTTCCTAAAGGGTCCTTGCTTTAGGGAAGCCTCCTAAAGAAGGAGAGCCTTTAGAAAAAAAGCAAGCACTTTTTTTACTTTTTAAAATCTTTCGACCTCGAAATCCTTTTTTGTTTTTTTCTCTTTTGGAATTTTAATTTTGTAAATCACTCCTCTTCCCTCACCAATTCTTTCAAGATAATTTTTGGCACAAAGCTCCTGAAGATCGTAACGAACTGTCCTTGGAGAGATATTGGGAAAAGCTTCTAAAATTTCTGAAATTTTTGCCTTTCCTTTGTTTTTTCTCAAAAATTCAAAAATGGCACGCTGTCTTGAAGGAAGAGTTTCAATTTCAGCTTCAATTTCTTTGGGAATTTCAATTTCTTCCTCTTTTTTCCCAAAAATTTCTGATAAATCCGGTTCTTTCTGTTCTGCCAAAGAAAAAGTCAACTCAACAATTTCTTCTTTTAGCTTTTCAAGTTCCTGTGAAAGGATCTCATAATTAATTAAACGAAGATAACCTAAATTTGTTGCAACTTTTAAATTGGTTTCTAAAGATTTTAAATAAAGCAGACTTGCTTTATAATTTTCAAAAGAAAGGGCATCTAAAAGATTAAGGCTGTATTCTTTAATTCTTTCTTTCAAAATTGTAGGAAAATTTTCTGAAATTTCCCAAATGGCAGAAACAATTTTGGTGGCTTGAAACAAAAAGCGATTCATAATGACTTTTAAAAAAATATTTAAAAATTTTTAAAAGTCAAGTTATTTTTTAAGCTGGCTAATTTTTATTACTTTATCCTTGCCTTTTTTCTTTGCCTGATATAAAGCTTTATCGCAAAGTTCAAAAAGTTTTTCAAAATTGCCAATTTTTTTAAAGCTTCCTACTCCTCCAGAAAGAGTAACTTTGGTTTTTTCCTTCACTAACTTTCTAATTCTTTCCGCTACCTGATAAGAATCTTCTTCATCAGCTCCGATTAAAGCAATTACAATTTCTTCCCCGCCCCATCGAGCCGGAATATCTATTTTTCGAATTTGACTTTTGATAATGGAGGCAACTTTTTTAAGAATTTTATCACCATATTGATGACCATAAAGATCGTTTATTTTTTTAAAATCATCAATATCAAAAATGATTAAACCCAAATCTTTGATTGAAACCGATTTTCGTTTCTCATTTTTTCTTTGAAGCTCTCCTAAAAACCTTGAAACTTCTTCTTTAAAACCGCGGCGGTTAAAAAGTCCGGTAAGTTCATCTTTGTAGGCAAATAAAAAAAGCTTTTTGATTTCTCTTTTTAATTTTTTAATTTCCTTTTCAAGTTCCTTTTTGGTTGCCATAAAAATTTTAAATTTTCATTTCTCTTAAAGCTTTCACTCTTTCCTCAATTGGAGGATGAGTCATAAAAAGTTTTACCAGCCAATTTTTAGCTTTTTCTCCCTTTAAAGGAGAGGCAATGAAAAGATGAGAATTAGCCGAGGAAGCTACTTTAAGCGGAGTTTTATCAGAAGCAATTTTTTCTAAAGCTCTTGCCAACCCTTCAGGATTTTTGGTAAGAAAAGCTGAAGAGGCATCGGCTAAAAATTCTCTTTTTCTGGAAATGGCGAGTTGAATTAAAGTTGCTGCCAAAGGAGCTAAAATAGCCGCAATGACTCCTAAAATCAAAACAAAACTTCCGCCTCGATCCATTTCATCTCTTCTTGGCCCAAAAAAGATAAGTGATCTTAAAAAGAAATCAGAAATTAAAGCCACGATCCCTACTAAAACTACCACAATACTTGAGATAAGAATATCTCGATTTTTGATATGAGAAAGCTCATGACCAATAACGCCTTCAAGTTCTGGTTTTTCTAATTTTTGGAGAAGTCCTTGAGTAAAAACGACAGCGGCATGCTCAGGATCTCTTCCAGTAGCAAAAGCATTAGGCTGGCTTTCCTCAATCAAATAAAGCCGAGGCATTGGAATTTGAGCTTGTTTGCTAAGTTTTTCTACCATTTCATAAATTTCAGGAAAATCTTTTCTTTCCATTTTCTTGGCTCTTACCATTGAAAGAATAATCTTATCTGAGAAAAAATAGCTTAAAAAAACTTGAAAAAAGCTTAGAAAAACGGCAAGATACAAAATAAATCTTGAGCCAAAAAGATAGCTGAAAAACCAGCCAATGCCAATAGTAAAGATAAGGAAAAGAGAGATCAAAAAATAGCTTTTGAAAATGTTTTCTTTGATGTAGAAACTAACTCTTTTCATAAAATTTTTTTTAAATTTTAACTTATCGAATTTTTTCTTTCAAGAAAATTTAAAAGAAAGCTAGTTTGATTTCTAAAAGGAAGAAAAGGAGAAAAAGAAAAATCAAAAAAATGCCTTCTTTTTTGGTAATTTTTCTTTCAGTTCGAGAAAAGAAGAAAAAGAAAATAGCAGAGAAAACTAAAAAGATTCGAGCTAAAGTTAAAGGAAATGAAGGAGAAATTTTAATTGGGGTGATTAAAGCCACTGTTCCTAAAACTAAACTTGAAGGCACAATTACCGAACCCATTAAATCTCCCAAAACAATCCAGTTTTCTTTTCTTTTAGCAGAAACTAAAGCAAAATAAGTTTCAGGAAGGGCATTGCCAATTCCAACAATTAAAATTCCAATTAAAGAGATAGGAAGATTTAAAAGCTGGGCAAAATAGATTGAAGAGCTAACAATCCCTTTGCTGGCTAAAATTAAAAGCAAAATGCCAAAGAAAAGTTTAAAAGAAGCTTTAAAAAATTCTTTTAAAGAAGGAGGCGTTTCTTTTTCTTCATAAATTTTTCGATAGCGATCTTCTTTTTTGAAAAGCCAAGAAAAGTAAAGAATGAAAAATAAAATTAAAAGAATGCCATCACTTCGAGAAAGACTTCCATCAGAAATTAAAAATAAAGGAAGTAAAGCAGCTAGCAAAGTGAAAAGAGAGCTTACTTGAATGGTTTTGCTTTGGGCTAAAAGTCCATCTTTGGCAAAAAGAGCTGAAAGTCCTACTGCGACAGTTAAATCAAAAACATTTCCGGAAAGAATCTCTCCAAAGGAAAGCTGAGGCAGGTTTTTAAAAGCTGAAAAAATTCCTACAAAAAGATTAGGAAAAGAAGAGGCAAAAGCGATAAAAAAGAAAGCGACCACAAATTCACGCCAGCGAAGATAACGGGCAATTTTCATCAAAGCATCAATTAAAATTTCACTGCTTAAAAAGTAAAAAATTGCCCAAGAAGCAAGGAAAATTAAAATGTGAAGCCAAAGCATTTTTTTAAAATTTTATTGAGAAAGCTCAATAATGGCAAGTTCAATTGGAAGTAAAGGCAAAGGAGAAATTTTCATTTCTCTTTTGGCTCTCAAAAAAACCTCAATTGCTTTTTTTAAAAATTCCGAAGAAACTTTTTCTTTTTTTTCAAGAAGTCTTTTAGTCTCTTCAGGTGGAAGAGAAAAAGAAATTATTTTTTCTAAATTGGGATTGATTTTTAAAAGATAAAGGTTTCTTAAAAAGTTAAGAAAATAAGTTAGAAAATAATCAAGATCAGTGCCTCCTTCATAAATTTGAGCTAAAAATTTTAAAGCCTGATCGGTTTTTTTCTCAAAAAGAGCTTCAAAAAATTCTTCAACTTTTTCAAAAGAAACCCAACCAAGATAATTTTCTAAAATTTTTTCATCAATTTTTTTAACTCCTAAAGAAAAAAGTCTTTCGATTAAAGATTCGGCATCTCTTAAAGCACCTTCAGAAGCTAAAGCAATTGAAAGTGAAGCTTTGGGAGTAATTTCCACTCCTTCTTTTTCTCCAATAAGCTCAAGCTTTTTTTGAATTTGAAAAGGAGTTAATCTTTTGAATTCAAAAACTTGGCAGCGAGAGATAATGGTTTCAGGTAATTTTTGAGGATTAGTGGTGGCTAAAATCAAAATGGCATGAGAAGGAGGCTCTTCTAAAGTTTTTAAAAGAGCATTAGAAGCTTCTAAAGTGAGCATATGAGCTTCATCTAAAATCCAAACTTTATATTTTCCAGCTGAAGGAGCAAATTTGATGGCTTCTTTAAGCTCTCTTATCTGATCAATGCCTCGATGAGTCGCGGCATCGATTTCAATTAAATCTAAAAATTTGCCTTCATTGATCTGAAGGCAATTTTGACATTGATTGCAAGGCTCATACCCATCAACCAGATTTTCACAATTCAAAGCTTTGGCAAAAATTCGAGCTAAAGTGGTTTTTCCAGTGCCTCGAGGACCGGCAAAAAGATAAGCCGCAGAAATTCTTTTGGTTTTGACGGCATTGATGAGAGTTCTCACTACTAGTTCTTGACCAATAACTTCTTTGAAAGTTTTTGGTCGATAGATTTGAGAAATTCTTCCCATCTTAGTTTTAAATATCAAGATTTTTTACTTCTCGGGCATAGGTTTGGATAAATCTTTTTCTTGGCTCAACTTCAGTTCCCATCAAAATATCAAAAATTCGATCAGCGGCTTTGGCATCTTCAATAGTCACTTTTTTAAGGACTCGATTTTGAGGATCCATGGTAGTTTCCCAAAGCTGATCCGGGTTCATTTCTCCTAATCCTTTATATCTTTGAATGAAAACATTTTTTTCTTTAGCATATTTTTTCAAAATCATCTCTTTTTCTTCTTCAGAATAGGCATAATAGTTTTTCTTTCCAATTCGAATTAAATAAAGTGGTGGCTGGGCAATGTAAAGATAGCCTTTTTCAATGATTTGAGGAAAATAACGGAAAAACAAAGTTAAAAGTAAGGTTCTGATATGAGCGCCATCGACATCGGCATCAGAGGCAATAATGATTTTGTGATATCTTAATTTCCTGATATCAAAATCTTTAAGAATTGCCGTTCCTAAAGCAAGAACAATGGCTTTTATTTCCTCTGAAGCTAAAGCGCGATCAATTCGGGCTTTTTCAACATTTAAAATTTTTCCTTTTAAGGGAAGAATCGCTTGGAAGCGGCGGTCCCGAGCTTGTTTCGCCGAACCCCCAGCGGATTCTCCTTCGACAATAAAAAGTTCTCTTTCTTCAGGATTTTTTGAGCTACAGTCGGCAAGCTTTCCTGAAAGAGAAAAACCTTCAACTAAAGTTTTTTTAACAATACTTTCTTTTGCCGCTTTGGCAGCTTTTCTGGCTTTGTAAGCTAAAAGGCATTTTTCAAAGATTTTTTTGGCATCAGAAGGATTTTCTTCTAAAAATTTTTGAAGGGCATTAAAAACAACTGTTTCAGTGGCAGTCTTTGCTTCAGGATTGCCAAGTTTGGCTTTTATTTGACCTTCAAATTGAGGTTCTCTTAACTTTACTGAAATAATGGCATAAAGTCCCTCCCGAACATCATCTCCTGAAAAAGGTCCTTCGCCAGCTTTAAAAAGCTGATTTTTTTTAGCATATTCATTTAAAGCTCGGGTTAAAGCAGCTCGAAAGCCGGTAAGATGGGTGCCACCTTCAGAAGTTTTAATGTTGTTGGCAAAAGAAAGTTCGCAAGATTGAAGGTCATCAGTATAACAAAAAGCAACTTCAACAAAAACATCTTCATATTTTTCATTGACATAAAAAATTTCTTCTTGAAGAATTTCTCTTTCAAAAGTAAGGGTTTTTAAAAAAGCTAAAATCCCGGAATCACTATAAAATGAAAAACATGAAACCGGCTTTTTTCTTTCATCACAAAAAACAAATTTTATTTTTGGAGTTAAAAAAGCTTGCTCTCTTAAATGAGAAATAACTTTTTTTGGGTTAAGCGAAACTTTTTTAAAAATTTCTGGATCAGGATGGAAGATAACTTTGGTGCCAGTGCCAGAAGCTTTTTTTTCTTTTTTGACTTTAGTAATTGGCTTACCTTTTTTATATTCTTGGCTCCAAAGATAGCCATCTCTTTTTACCTCAACTCTCATCCAATCCGATAAAGCATTAACCACTGAAACACCAACTCCATGAAGCCCACCAGAAATTTTGTAAACCTTGGAAGAAAACTTTCCACCGGCATGAAGGGTGCACATTACCGTCTCTAAAGCTGATTTTTTAGTTACCGGATGAAGATCAACCGGAATACCTCGACCATCATCTTCAACCATTACCTTATCTCCTTTAAGAAAACTTACTTTGATGTTTTTGGCATAACCAGCTAAAGCTTCATCAATGGCATTATCAATGCACTCTCGAATTAAATGAAAAATCCCGGCTTCATCAGTGCTTCCAATAAACATTCCCGGTCTTCTTCGGACCGGCTCAAGTCCTTTTAAAACCTCAATTGCCTCAGCCCGATATTCTTCAATTTTTTCTTCTTTTTTCCCTTTCATCTTCTAAAGAATAGCAAAAAATTAAAGGAAAAACAAGTTTTTAAAAAGAAAAAGCCCAGGCTTTGCCTGGGCTGGTGATTCTTGAAAATAGTTTACCGTTTACCACCATCCTTCATATTTTTCCTTAACGACTTCTCCTTCAAGGATGTCTTTTTCTATCTCGAGCCAGTATCCGCTGTAGTTTAAATTCCCAAAACTATCTTGATTTACCTCCATTTCTCTCCAACTCAATTTTTTTAATGTTTTCTCCACCGGAAGGTTTTCAAATCCAAATTGTGTTTGTTTTATTTCTTTTAACACTTTTCTTACCTCTTTTCTCCCTACTACCACGTATTCCCCAATCACTCTATCATAAGGACTCCCTTGCCCACATACCTCGCCTAGAATGATGGTATAGCATTTCATTTTCATTCTCTCACCTCCTTTTATTTTTTAATTTTCCACCTTTAATTAAACATATTTTTTCAAAATTTGTCAAGACCTAAAAGATTGTCGGGGCAGTGGGAATCGAACCCACGCTCACACCCACCCCAAGGGTGCATGTTACCACTACACCATGCCCCGAAAAAATGCCCGGGGAGGGATTTGAACCCTCACGGAGTTACCTCCACAGCCCCCTCAAGGCCGCGCGTCTACCAAATTCCGCCACCCGGGCTTAAAGCGGAGGGTGTGGGACTCGAACCCACAAGGGCATGACGCCCGCCGGTTTTCAAGACCGGTGCCTTACCAATTCGGCGCAACCCTCCGAAGCTGGCAATTAGCAATTGGCAATTAGCTATTGGCGATTGACGAGGGGCTGGGTGCGCCAGGCTGGATTCGAACCAGCGACCCCAGGTTTATAAGACCTGTGCTCTACCGCTGAGCTACTGGCGCTTTTTTAAAATTATATTAAGCTTGATTTTAAATTTCAACTCTTATTCTCCTTTAATCACAGCCAATGGAATCCTCCAGGCTTTAATATCGTTATTGAAAGTAATTTTATCACTTTTCCTTTTAAATCTATCAACCATTTTCACCCGCTCCACTTTTATTATTTTGGCTTTTTCTAAAATATCTAACATCACTGAAAGGGACTTATAACCAATACCTAGTTTATTTGAAATTTGGTATCTTGTAAATTTTTTTAATTTCGAAGCGGTTCTTATAAGTTTACCAAAAGATAAAGTTGACCTGTTATTGGCAGGAAAAATCTTATCAAAAATTTTTATAACTTCATCAATTGATTTCGCTTTTCCTTTAAAACCATAAAGATACCCATAAAGTCTTTGGTATTTTGGAGTTCCTTCAATAAAATAAGTTAACCATTTTTTAGAAGGACGAGATTCAAATGCTAATTCTTTCTTTCTATTTTTTCTCGTCCATACTGTTCCCTTAAGGCTGTCATTCTTGATTGTATTCAAAAAGAAATTCATTAAATGCCTACTATTGGTAGAGAACACAACCCTTCCGTTTCTTTTTACCGATCCATCAAATTGGATCATTCCTCTTACAAATGCTTTTCGAATAGGAAATGAGGCATTTTTAATCAATTTAGGCGCATCAACTGTATTTGATTTCTTACCGATAGGAAAATTGAATATATTTTTGAAATATCTTCCTATAATCTTGTTTGAAAAATGCACGTAATATCCATTCTTTCCTTTCATAGGCTTTATTTTTATCTGGTATCCAAATAATTTTAAAATCAGTTTTCTTAGATAGTGGAGGCTACTTCTATCAAAATCTGCAAATTCTATTTTATAAGACACGCTAAAATTTATATTATGATTACTAAGATAGTTTAAAACCTCATCTTGAGTTAACTGAGTGAGATAAAAACAAATTATATACTTATCTCTTCTTTTCCATTCAGAAATTTTTAGATTAGGAAACTCTTTGCTTAACTCGTTTTTTATCTTAGTTATATCTTTTTTATGTTTTGATTCTATACTGACACCTAAATTTAATGAACCATCTGCGGCATGAATTCCACAAACTTCCGCTAATTCTAATGAAAGTTTTTTAACCGCTTTCATTTTAACTGGAGAACGGGGTGTAGATTTTAAAAATTTTACAGAAGCTAAAATTTTATTCCTCAACCTTACCGCCTCCTTAGCTTCACCAAGCTCTTCTAATATAGACAAAAGTTCATTAATCAAATTAAGAGATATCCATTTTGTCTTCCTATTAAGGATATCGAATAACATATAATCTGAGCAACCGATTCTACTTGAAACCTTTTTTGACAAACTCTTTATTGAACAACCCGATTTTTCTGTAATTTTCTCTATTAGAAGTTTAAAATTTGAAAATAACCCTGGCCCATCTGCAACAATCCAGGAATATGCGTTTTTATCTTCAATATTGTGATGAAGTTTAAATAAATCTATCATAATACTCCATTTTATTCTCCTTTGATAACAGCTAATGGAACTAACCGAGCGACCTTCTTTGAAAGCCCTGCCCGATGAATAACTTCAACTACTTCTTCGACATTTTTGTAAGCAATCGGTGCTTCCTCGGCAATCCCCCGAAGAGACCAGCATTTAACAATAATCCCTTTTTGCTTTAATTCTTTGATTACTTCCTGCCCGGAAACCCTCCTTCTTGCTGCATGACGAGACATAGTACGTCCACTTCCATGAGCAGTGGTGTAAAAAGCCTCCTTTCCTTCGGTGGTACCTACGGTAATATAAGAAGCAGTACCCATCGAGCCGGGAAGAATCGTTGGCTGTCCTGTTTCTTTGTATTTTTCTGGAATTTCTGGATGAAAAGGTGGAAAAGCCCTCGTGG
>CAZNFF010000004.1:0-20908 GCA_964572495.1 uncultured Candidatus Saccharibacteria bacterium | reverse complement strand
TTAAAACCTACGCCAAAAAGTTAACTGGCTTTTTGTTTAAAAAATCAGAAATATTGTCAATTAAAACATTTTTATTCCAATTTTTGAGTAAAACTTATCAAAAGAAAAAATCTATTTTTTCAGATAAATCTTTTGGTCCTCCTTTTATTTTTAATTCCGCCAAATCTAGAAGCTTACTCCCTTTTGCTAACTTTTTCTCCTTGATTTGAATTTTTCTTAAAATTTGGTCTAATTCTTTTTTTAGTTTAAGAAGCTTTTGATATTCTTTTTTAGAAAGAATAATTTCACTCATGATAGTTTCATTATATCCTTCCTTTAAAAAGAGTCAATTTAAGCACTTCTCAAACCTTGAAAAAATCAATTTGAGAAAATATAATTTCAAAATCTTTTCAAAAATGACGCCTCAATTTATTTCTCTTTTAAGCACTTTTTCCAATCTTGCTTTAGCGATCAGCAAGCTTATTTTTGGTTTTTTTATTGGAAGCAGCGCCTTAATTGCTGATGGACTCCATTCTGGCTTGGATGTTCTTTCATCTTTTATCACCTTTTTAGGCATCAAAATTGCTCGAAAACCAGTTGATGAAAAACATCCTTATGGCTATTGGAAAGCTGAAAATATCGCCGGACTTTTAGTGGCTTTTCTCCTTTTGCTCACCTCAATTTGGATTTTTTATGAAGCCATCACCAAAATTATTGAAGGAAAACCGCTAAAGTTAAGCTCTTATGCTTTGATTGTTGTGGTGGTTTCGATTGTGGTAAGTGAAATTTTGGCAAGATTAAAATTTTATATCGGAGAAAAATTTAAAAATTTAGCCTTAGTGGCTGATGCTGAACATTCCCGAGCCGATGCCCTTTCCTCAATTGGAGTTTTAATTGGTCTTTTTTTAAGTAAGTATTTTCCTTTAGCTGATGGTTTAATTGCTTTGGGAATTGGAGGTTATCTTTTTGTTGAATCTTTCAAAATTGGAAAAGAAATTACCGAAGCCTTGCTTGATGTTAGGAATTTTGAAGTCGAAGAAAAAATCAAAAAAATTTGTCAGGAAAATCAAATTGAAATTGAATCTTTAAGAACCAGAAGAATCGGACCCTACACTTTAGCTGAAATTAAAATCAATCTTCCGCCCCGTCTTAAAATTGAAAAAGTTCAAGAAATTACTACCTCTTTAGAAAAGAAACTTTTGAAAAATATTCCTGAACTAAAAGAAGTTATCATCTCCATCACTCCTTATGATGCCGAAAAAACCATCCTTCTTCCAAATTTTGGAGGAAGAATTGAAAGATGCCGAGGTTTTGAAAAAATCGGACCAGAAAAATTAGGAGAAAGAATTGTCATTCCTTTAGAAAAAGAACATCGCGCCCCTTGCTTTGGAGCTTCAAAATATCTTATAATTGATCTTAAAGATGGAAAAATTTTAAGAAAAGAAATTTTAAAAAATCCTTATTTTGAAAGTGGCACACCTCATGGCTCTCGATTTGTCCGAGCTATCCGAGCTGACAAAGTGATCGTTTCCAGTATCGGTCCTTCGGCTAAAAGAAGAATAGAAAATCTTGGCATTGAAGTAGAAATCGTCCCTCAAGATAAAACTTTAGAAGAAATTATCTCTGAACTTACTTTTTCAAAACCAAAATGATGAGAAAAATTTTTATTTTCTTTCTAGCCATTTCCCTTCTTTTTCTTTTCTCTCAGAAAGCTTTCTCTCAAAAAGACCATTTTTGCGCTCTTTATTTCACTTTCATTGGTTGTCCTAACTGCGCCGTTACTGACCCAATTGTCCTTGAAAAATGGACCTCAAAATATCCAAATCTGGTAATCATTGAATATGGCTGGAAGGCTGGTGATTGGGATCATCCCAATTCTCAATTTTTTGGAAAATATGCCAAAGCCTATCAAACCCCGGCCGCGGTTCCCCAGCTTGTTTTTGATAAATCAAACATCAAACTAGGGCGAATTGAAGTGCCAAAAGGAGAAGAAGTAATTAAAAACCAAACTTCAAACCCTTGCCCTTTAATTGAAAAATCAATCTCTTTTGAAAATCTTGATTTAAATCAGCTTCCGGCTTTTCCTAAAATTTGGGCAAATCAAAGAGTTTTAATTAAATTAAACGAAAATGAATGGCTTTTTGAATGGAATGGAGAAGATCCGCCAAAAACTATTGGAAAAGAAAAATTAACCTCAGAAGATTTAAAAGAACTTCTTTTCACTCAAAATCTTTTTCAAAAATTAGAAAATAAAATTTTTGACATTGTTCCACCTCAAAAAGTTGAATTTTCAGGAAGCGCTTTCCCAGAAGGCTCTGGATTTATACCTTATGCCCAATTTGAGCACGCTATTAAAATTAAAGTTTCTCAAGCTCCTCCTCCAGTTCAAGAAAAAGAAAAACCAAAACCAGAAGAAAAGCCCCAAAAACCAGAAAAAGAAACTATTACTCTTCCTTTAATTGGAAAAATAAATCCTCAAAATTTCTCTTTACCATTTTTAACCTTTCTTTTAGCTTTAGCTGATGGTTTTAATCCTTGCGCCTTTTTTGTTTTAACTTTTCTTCTTTCTTCTTTAATTGGTCTTGCCGGTGCTAGAAAAAAAATTCTTTTGGTAGGAGGAATTTTTATCTTTTTCTCAGCTCTCTTTTATTTCCTTTTCATGGCAGTTCTTTTCAATGTCTTTCAACTGGGCAAAAAAATCACCTTTTTGACTCTTTTTGCCGGCTTGGTGGCAATTTTAGCTGGTTTAATTAACATCAAAGACTACTTTTATTTCCAAAAAGGCATCTCTTTAACCCTGCCCAAAAGCCAAAGAGAAAAATTTTTTGAAAAAGTTAAAAAATTAAGCCTTTCAGAATCAACCTGGGCTTTAATTCTTTCAACCAGTGTTATTGCTTCTACTGTTAATCTCTATGAACTTTTATGCACCTTTGGCTTTCCAATGATTTATACCCGAATTTTAAGCCTTAAAAACCTCTCTCCTTTAACTTATTACCTTTATCTTATCTTCTACAATCTCATCTATGTCCTTCCTTTAGTTTTCATTGTCATTATCTTTGCTCTCACTTTAGGAAGAAAAACTTTTTCTCAAATCTGGGTCAGAAGATTTAAACTTGTTTCCGGTCTAATGATTCTCTTTTTAGGACTTACTTTAATTTTTAAACCTGCCCTTTTAGAAAACGCCCTCACTGCTTTTTCTCTTCTTCTTTTTGCTTTTATTCTTTCCTTAATCATCATCCTCTTTCACTCTTTCCTCAAAAAACCTTCTCAATCTTGACAACTTTTAAATTTTCCATTATAATTTAAGTGGCACATAAAAAAGAAAAAAATAAGGAAAGGAGGTGAAAAGATGAGAAAAAATTTGTTTTTGTGGTTTTTGATTTTTTCCATTTCGTTTTCGTTTTGTTTAAATTTTTGGAGTTATTCTTACGGTTTTCTTAGTGAAATCCTTGATTTTCAAGCGATAAAATTCAGTCAAATTAAGAAAAAAATCAATATCCTTGAGGTGAGAAATATAAACAAAGAAAAACTGGAATATGTGAAGAGAAATTTCGCTCCTTGGCAAAGACTTATTCTAATAAATGAACTTAATGAAGTCGTTGAAGTTGAAATTTTCTTTGAAACTCGCAACGATTTTTTCACTCCCCCTGTAAGAAAATCTTTCTTGTTGAAGAAAATAACTTTGAAACCTTATGAAATCCTGATACTTCTATTCCCCATCAATCGGTGGGGAATAGAAGAAAGATATGGGGTTCATGGGAGATTTTTCATCTTCGCTCGCAGTTATCAAAGAACTGCGAGCGGAGTGTTTTGGAGTGGAGAGATGAAGAAAAAACTTGATCTTTCCTACAGGCATTATAGAAGCATTAAGTTTAAACTTGAAGATAAAAAAATTAAATTGAAAGGAAACGAAATTAGCTTCACGAAATGGAATATGCGTCCGATGCGTCCGAAGAGATATAGAAGAAATTTTTCCCCAATTAAAATTAAATTTGAAAGGAGGTGGTAAGATGAAAAGAGTAGTAAGTATTTTATTGGTTCTCTCAATATTATTTTCATCAAATGTAGCGTACGGAAAAAGATATAAATACTCCCATGAGTACAAATATTATAAATACGAGAGCTTCCGCCCCCTCATCTGGGCGGGGGCGGTGTATGTGGGAGTAATGGCATTGAAAGAAATAGTATTCATCCCTCAAGAGATAGAAATGAAAAAGCAAGAAATTCGGTTAAAGAAAGAATTAATCAATCTTGAAATTGAGATAAAAAAGAAAGAAATTGAATTTTTATACTCTCCTCCCCGAGGATGGAAATCTACTCCGCGAGGAAAGAAATTTCTGAAAGAACTCTCCGAACAATATTTCTTCTTTGAAGAATAAAACAAAAGAGGCCCAAATGGGCCTCTTTTTTCTATTCGAATAAAACTCGTTTGGAAACTTGCACGATTATTTTTTTAGGAACATCGTCTGAATTCTCAAAATCCCGAACAACTATTTTTTCTTTTAATTCTTCTCTTGACACTTCATAACGAACGTTATCTATAAAAATTTCATATCCAAGAGTTTTTTCCCAAATCCAGCTATAGTTAGGAAGAAAAACTAATCTCACTTTCTCTTTGGGGCGAACTTCAATGATTTTTCTTTGATCAAAATATATCATTTTCGGAATCAAAATCTCTCGCGGAATTACAGCTTTTCTCGGAGGTAAAACTTTTCTTTCTTTCTTTTTTAACACTCTTTCTCTTTCAAAAGCAAGAATTTTCTCTTCTTTTTTCTTTCTCTCAACAAATTCAAAATAATTCTCTTTTGCTGGACGCCAACCTTTCTTGTAAGCCTTTACGGAAATAACACTCAATCCTAAATGAAGAACTACAAAAAAAACTGCAAGAACTTTAAACGTCGAAGGAGAGTAAGTCCCAGGAAGATTAAACCAGACTATCATCCACACTAAAAATCCTAAAACCGAAGAATAAACAATCATCTCATACTTCCACCATTTTATCCCGAGCGCTAGCAGTATCAAAATTACCGAAATCAAAACTCCTAAAAAAATCATCACCATCTCGACCCCTATTTTCACCGCTCGAAGTCCTGGATCTTCCTCTTTTTCACCTCTCCTAGTAATTCTAATCAATTCTACTGCACTTCTGAAAGTCGCTACAGCAAGAAAACCACTAAAAATTATAGAAAGATATGAAGGTAACTCTTTGATTTCCGCTTTTAAAAGTTTTAAAAGATCAAAATAAAAATCTCCAATTCCACCATAGATAATTAAAAAACTTGTCATAAAAACAATAGCATCTCTTATCACTTCTCCTAGCTTTTTCTCACATACCCGGGCGGTACTCAATTCGTACCACCCGGAGAAAACAAGAGTAGCTAAACCAAATATTTCTCGAATCATTATTATTCACCTCCTTTCTCCTTTTCTTTTTCCTCTTCTTTTTCTCTTTTCTTCTCTAAGTGAGAAAGTACCTTTTCTACTATCCTACCTATCCCGTCAGCAAGATAAATCAGATTTGGAGAAATTTTGGTCTTCTGAGAAAAACTCGAAATGATGTCTCCTTCTAAACTCTTCACCTTTGCTTCAGCTTCTTTTATTCTTTCCTCCGCCTCCATTACCTCTTTGGCAAGTCTTGCTTTTGTTAACTCTGCCGGTGGTTTTAAATTCAACACTCGAATCTCACACCCTACCCCGAACTCCTCACCTAAATCATGATCGACCCAAATTGAGGTCCCGAAAGAAATCAAAGCCAGAAGACTCTGAGGAAAAGAAAGTTCTTTCTTTCTCACGCTCCATTTAGCGTCACATTCTTTTTGTCCTTCCTGCTCCTTTTTCTCTTCCCCACAGTAGGAAGGAAAACTTCCTTCCTTTTCTGCTGTCAATACTCTTCCGCAGCGAGGACAAATAAGAGTGAATCCTTTCGGAATGATATCTTTCTCTAAATCGTCTATAGTTACTTTTGAAATAAGTCGTTCTAAGTGGGCTTTGGTAAAATTATCCACCAATTCTTTAATTTTTTCCATCACTTCCTCTTTCTTTTCTCCTGAAATTTTTATTGCTGCTAAAACTGCTCTCCTTTTTCCTTTTTCTTCACCTTCTTCCTCTTTTTTTCCTTTAAACTCATCTTCAGTTGCTTCTAAAGCATCAATCCAGTAAGTCCGTTGGATAGAAAGAGTCACCGTTTGTCCTTCTTTAGTAAGTGCCTTAATTGAAGTAGGTTCTTCCACGATAGGTCTACAATCATGAACTCTAAAAACCTCGTGAATGAACGGAATCATCATAGTTAGTCCTGGCTTCCTAGCATCTAACTCTCCCGTGAGTTTATTCCTCAATACGAAAACATGCCTAGGTGGAATAATTTTTACACTTGCCACTACTCCTCCCAAGATCAATCCTCCTATTATTACAATTAAAACTTTCCATTCAAAACTCCAAGAAAAAAATTTTAGATAAATAGTTCCTACTACAAGAATAATTACTAAAAGTACTGAAACCCCTTTAAGAATCTTTTTTTTCTTCTCTTCCATTTTTTTCACCCCCTTTTCAATTTTTTAAGTTCTTTTTTAAAAATACAACTTTTTTAAAGGGCTGTCAAGGTTTTTTGGAAAGAAAAAATTTTTTATAATTTCAAGCGATGGAGCAGTTTTCGGTTTTGGCAATTGTTTTAAAAAGAAGGCTTCAAAATGAAGCCGATGGGAAAGTTTCTCTTTTTTCAAAAGAGTTTGGAAGATTAGAAGTTCTCTCAAAAGGGCTTTTTAAAATTACTTCAAAATTTTCTGGAATTTTACTTGAAGGAAATTTAATTGAAGCTGATTTGATTTATAAAAAAAACTATAAAATTTTTAGCGCTCTTTTGAAAAAAGATTTTTTAGAAAAACTCAACTTTTCAAAAAAATTTTTAGCTTTAAAAGGAATTGAAATTTTTGAAAAATCAGTTACCTTTCCAGAAAAAGATCTTAATCTCTGGAATCTTCTCTATGGCTATCTTTATTTTCTTTCTTCAAATAAAAAACCTTCTTTAGATCTTTTGGCTTTTCTTTATTTTCAATTAAAACTTTTAAAAATTTTAGGCTATCTTCCTCCATTTGAATTTTTCTCATCTTTCACTTCTTCTTCTCAAAATTTTTTAAAAGAAATTTATTCAGAAAAAAATTTCAAACAAATTATCAGCAAAAAACTTACTTTTAATTTCAAAGAGTATCCAAAAATCCAAAAAAAACTTGACCTTTATTTTAAAGAGGAAATTTTCCCTCAACTTTCCTCTTTTTTCACCACTTAACTGCTATATAGTAGTTAAGTAAAAGATTTGCTTGACGAAAAAAACTTTAAAAATAAAATCTTCAAAAGTATGAAGGAATTTCAAAATTTTGAAAGTGAAGAAAAAAGATTTTTAAAAAACCTTTTTAAAAGAATTTTTTCAAAAGTTTTAAAAGTTTCTCTTTTGCTTCTTCTTTTTTTAGGTATCGGTTTGATAATTTATTTGGTTTATTTCAGAACCAATAAAATTGAAATTTTGGTAGAAACTCCTCCAGAAGTTCTTGCCGGAGAAAAAGTTTCTTTAAAAGCTAAAGTTATCAACAAAAGTTATTTTTCTTTGAAAAATGCTTCTTTGAGTTTGATTTTACCTGAAAAAGCAACTTCAGCTGAATTTGAGGAAGAAAAAACTATCAAAAAAACTTTAGGAGAAATTAAAAAAGGAGAAGAAAAAGAAACAGAATTTTCTTTTCGCCTTTTTGGCTCACCTCATAAAATCCAGATTTTAAAATTGGTTTTAAATTGGGAAAAACCAGGTTTTAAAATTAATTTCAAAAAAGAAAAAAAAGTAGAAATTGAAATTTCAGAGCCAATTGTCAGTCTTGATTTTTTCACTCCCAAAGAAGTTCTTCCCGAAACTGAATTTTCTTTTTCTTTAAAATATCAAAACAACAGTGAAAAATATCTTGAAGATTTAGCTATTAAACTCCTTTTACCTGAAAATCTTAAAATTATTGAAAGCTCCCCTGAAATCAAAGGTAATCTTTTTTTAGTTAAAGAAATCTCTCCTTTTGAAATAGGAAAAATCAATCTTAAAGCAAAATATTCAGCTATCATTAGCGAAAAAAGAGAAATTCCTTTAAAAGCTGAAATTGCTTTTCTAAAAGGAAATAAAAGTATTTTAATTGAAGAAAAAGAAGGAAAAATAAACTTAGTCCCGCCCCCACTTGCTTTAGCCATTGAACCTTCTTTTGATAAAAACAAACCTCTTTCTTTAGGAGAAACTTTACATTTCAAAATTTTCTATCAAAATAACACCCAAATTACCTTAAAAGATTTAGTTCTTAAAACAAAACTTAATTCTCATCTTTTTGATTTTGAAACTTTAGTCAGCGAAGGAGAATTTAATTTAAAAAATAAAGAAATTACCTGGACTGCTTCTTTAAAAGATTCTTTAAAAGCTCTCTCACCTCATCAAAAAGATTTTGTTGAATTTGAAATTGCTTTAAAAAAAGAATTTCTTCCAAGAAGCGAAAAAGATTTCAATCAAATTATTGAAATTGAAAGCGAAATCACTACACCAACAGTGCCTTACTACCTTCAAGCAAAAAAATTAATTTCAAAAGCAAAAATTTCTTTTAAACTTCAAACTAAAACTGAACTTTCTTGTAAAATTCTTTTCTATGATGCCCCATCAAAAATCCTTAACCAAGGTCCTTTTCCTCCAAAAGTTAATCAAACTACTAATTTCACCGTTCATTGGGAAATTACAAATTATTTCAATGATTTAAAAGACGTTGAAGTAAAAACTTTTCTTCCTCAAAATGTAACTTATAGCGGCGTCTTTAAAACCAACACCAACATCGCCCCAATTTACAATGAAAGAACCAAAGAATTTGTTTGGAGATTGGAAAAAATTGAAAAAGGAGCTGGAATTTTAAAAGAAAAACCTTATCTTATCTTTCAAATTGCCTTAACTCCTTCTCCACCTCAAATAGGAAAATTTGCCACTTTATCCAATGAAACTACTCTTTCTGCTACCGATAGTTTTACTTTAACTGAAATCTATTCTGCTTGTAGTAAAATCACCTCTGGCGATCTTTGGAAATATGATCCCCAAATTGCGGCTGGAGAAGGTGAAGTAGAAAGATAATTTTTTAAAAACATGAAAGATGAAGAAAAATTTCAAAAAATTATAAGTTTGGCTAAAAGAAGAGGATTTGTCTGGCCTTCATCAGAAATCTATGGAGGTCTTTCTGGCTTTTATGATTTTGGACCTTTGGGAGTGCTTTTAAAAGAAAACATTAAAAATGAATGGAAAAAAGCAGTAGTGTCTCAAAGAGAAGAAATTGTTTTAATTGATTCTTCAATTATTCTTAACCCAAAAGTTTGGCAAGCCTCTGGACATCAAGAAGAATTTATTGATCTTTTAAGCGAATGTCCAAAATGCAAAAGAAGATTTAAAACTGATGACCTTGAAGAAAATCTTTGCCCTTATTGCAAAGTAGAGCTTCTACCACCTAAAAAATTTAATCCAATGTTTAAAACCTTTGTTGGCTCTTCTGAAAAAACCGCCATTGAAACTTTTTTAAGACCAGAAACAGCTCAAGGGATTTTCATTAACTTTAAAAACGTCATTGAATCTTTTCCTAAAAAACTCCCTTTTGGAATTGCCCAGATTGGAAAAGCTTTCCGCAATGAAATTTCTCCTGGAAATTTTCTTTTTAGAATCAGAGAATTTGAACAAATGGAACTTGAATATTTTGTCAAACCTGAAGAAGCAGAAAAATATCATCAGTTTTGGATTGAAGAAAGATTTAAATGGTATCAAAATCTTGGCATCTCAAAAAACCATCTTAAACTTTACCAAGTTCCAAAAAAAGATCTCGCTCATTATTCTAAAGCCACTACTGAAATTCATTATCTTTTTCCTTTTTCAGGAAAATTTGAAGAAATCGAAGGGATTGCCAATCGAGGTGATTATGATCTTAAAACTCACTCTCAATTTTCAGGTATTGATCTAACTTACTTTGATCCTTTCTCTCAAAAAAGATTCTTTCCTTATGTAATTGAACCTTCATTAGGAATTGAAAGAGTATTTTTAGCCCTTCTTTGTGAATTTTATTGGGAAGATAAAGAAAGAGAAAGAGTAGTTTTAAAATTCCCTCCAAAATTAGCTCCAATAAAAGTAGCAGTATTTCCTCTTCTTTCAAACAAACCACAACTAGTCTCTTTAGCTAAAGAAATTTATCAAAACTTAAAAAAGGAATTTATTTGTGCTTTTGATGATTCTGGAAATATTGGAAAAAGATATTATCGCCAAGATGAAATTGGAACTCCATTTTGTATCACGGTTGATTTTCAAAGTCTAGAAGACGAAACCGTAACTTTAAGGGATCGAGATTCCACTTCTCAAATTAGAATTCATAAAAAAGAGATTATTGAATTTTTAAAAGAAAAACTTAAATAGCTCCTTAAAAACCAAAAAGGAGGGAAAAAATGAAAAAAAGAGGAAAAAGATTTTTTAAAAAACCAGCAATTCTTTTAATTGAAGATGAAAATTATTTAAGAGAAATTTATCTAGACAATCTAAAATTCTGGGGCTATCCAGTAAAAACTTTTCTTCCTTCAGAAAATCTTTTAGAAAAAGTTGCTAAAAATACTAAAATTGTGATTCTTGATTGGGAGCTTAAAAAATGGCGAATTGAAAACTCAAGTTTTATCTTTGAAAGATTAAAAGATAAAAAAATAGTTTTAATTTCAGAAAATCCAGAAAAAATTCCAAAAAATTTTAGAAAAAAAGCTTATGTAGTTATTAAAAAACCAATCAATTTTCCTTATTTAAGAAAAGTTTTAATGAAGTTAACTAAATAATCAAAAAGCCGGAGGAAAACCTCCGGCTTTTTAAACAAAAACTTTAAAAGAGAGGGAGGATCTATTTCTTTTTCTTTCTTGAACCCTTCTTTTTCTTAGATCCTCCCTTCTTTTTCTTTGAACCCTTTTTCTTTGCCATTTTTTCAAACTGACCTTTAAAGAGAGCCGACCAAACTCTCTTTTAATTTTGAAACGAGTTTTTAATCTTCTTTGTTTCCTCTATTTTAAATTATAAAACACATTTTTTAAAAAGAAAATAAAAAATGTGGATAACTTAAATAAAAAACTTGCCCGGAAAGATTCCGGGCAAGTTTTTAAAAGTTTTTAAAAAATTTTTTATCTTCCAAGTTGAGTTTGAAGTGCTCTAATTCTTTCCAAAATTTCTTGAATTCTTTTTTGAATATCACCAACACTTGCCTTGTTTTTAATTCTCTTTCCTATTTCTTTTTTCACTTCCTTCTTTATTTTCTCTTTTTTAGCTTCTTCTTTAATTTTCTTTCCGATTGCTGAAATCTTTTTCTTTAAAATTTCTTTCAAAACTATCACTTTTGGCTGTCTTCGAGAAATATTCTTTATTACCTTGGCTTTAATTAAAATCGGATAAGAACTATCATCAACCACTTTTCCAATAATATTCACTTTATCACCAACTTTAATCCTTGATTTTTCAAAAGGAATTCCTTTAATTCCTCCAAATACCTTCTTTCCTGCTAAAATTCGATAAATTGGATATTTCACTACATAAGCAGAAGAAGCATCAACTTTAAATTCCATTCCCCAAACTTTTACTTTTCCAGATTTGTTATTATAATCAACTTCAGTTACCACTGCCCGAGTTAACTTTACAATTCCTGCCGGAGTAATCAAAAGCGAAGCTCTTACCCCTTTTCCTCGATAAACTTTAGGTAAAACAATTTCTTCCCCACTTAAATCAACCGGAATTTCTTCCATTTCCTCTTCTTCAGTTTCTTCTTCGTTTTCTTCAGAAGCTACAGCTTGGATATTTTGATCTTCCTGTTGAACTTCTTGATCTCCTTGATTTTGAGCTACAACTTCTTGATTAGGTTGAGTTTCATTTTCCTGAGCTAAAATACTACTTCCAAGACTGAAAACAATTAATCCTAAAATCAAACCTAAAACTAAAACTTTCTTTTTCATGGTTTAAATTCATTTTAAATTCCGACCTTTAAATTTTTATTGGCATTAAAATGTAAAGATAACTATCATCTTCAACATCTTTTATTAAAGATGGTTTTGAATCTTTATTAATTCCCAAAAAAACTTTTTCTGATTTTATTGGTTTTAAACCTTCAAGAAGATATTTGTAATTGAAAACAATTTCTTGTGGTTTACCTTCAATTTTTCCTTCAAGATATAAAACATTCTCTCCACTTACTGGATCTTGAGCGATTAGCTCTAAATTTTTTAAAGTGGTGGGAATTTTTAACTTTAAATCATTAATTTTTGAAGAAAAAACCGAAGTTAATTTTATCCCTGAAATTAAATCTTCTCGAGAAACAATTACTTGACTGTCAAAATCTTTAGGAATAATTTCTTGATATTCAGGAAAAGATGCATTAATCAGTCGAGAAATTAAAATAGTGTTTTGAAAATCAAACGCAATTTGATTAGGGTCAAAATAAATATCAATAAAAACTAATTCATCAAAAAGATCAATAATTTTTATTAACTCTTGAATGGTTTTTTGAGGAATTAAAAGTTTTACTTCTTCTTCGATTTGGGTTTGATAAAAATTTTTATCCACAATTTTTTGAGCTAACCGAAAACTATCAGTAGCAACAAATCTTAAATCTTCTTTAGTTAAATAAAACAAGACTCCTGAAAGTTCTGGACGAGCGCTACTAGTTGAAGTTGCTCCAATAACAGAATTTAAAGCGTTTTTTAAAACTTGGGCGTCAATTTTTATTGATTTTTCTTTTCCTACTTTTGGAAGTAAAGGAAAATCAGAAGCATCTTGAGAGTTAATTTTAGTTTTAAAATTTTTGCTTTTAATAGTTAATCCTTCTTTTTTGATTTCTACCTCGATTTTTTCTTCAGGAATTAAATTTAAAACATTATTTAAAAGATTTCCTGGAATTGCTACTGGAGAAAAACTTTCTTCAATTTTTAAAGGAAGACAAGAAGTAATTGCAATTTCAAGATCAGTGGCTGATAAAGTTAAAAAATCATTTTCTTTTTTAAAAAGAATATTTTTCAAAATTGGTAAATTTCCTCCACTAGAAGTGGCTCGATTTACTACCGAAACTATCTTTTTAAAGTTTTCTCTTAATAAAGTTAACTTCATCGTAGTTAAAACCTGTGGAAAAGTGGATTTTGTTGAAAATGATTAAAAATATTAGACCAAGTTTTGATTAAATTTTGTTGAAAATTTCTAAAAAATTTGTGGATTTTGTTTTAAAATTTCAACTTTTTAAAGTTTATTAAAAATTTTCCAAAAAGCAACTTAAAAGTTTTCCACAACTTTTCCATTATTTGTAAATTCGACTTTTAATTTGATTAATTTCTTCTTCAAGTGAAGGATTTTTTTGAATTTCTTTTGAAATTTTTTGATAGCCATAAATTACCGTGGTATGATCTCGATGTCCAAGTTTTTCTGCAATGGTTGAATAAGCAAAACCAAGTTCTTCTTTTAAAAGATACATCATAATTTGCCTTGGTTTTACCAGTTCTTTTTTTCGACATCTCGATAAAATTTGACTTGGATCAAGATCATAAAATTCTGCCACACTTTGAAGTACTTCTTTGAATCCAATTGTTTTTTTAGGTTGGAAAATTTTACTTAAAATTTTTTCAACATTTTTCTTAGTTGGTGGAAGTTTTTGATATTTTAAAGAATTTACCACTAAATTAAGTGCTCCTTCTAAATTTCTGATATTATCTTGAATTTTTTTAGCCAAAAGTTCAACAATTTCTTCAGGAAGATAATAATTTCTTTCCTTCATTTTTTGATGTAAAATTGCTACTCTGGTTTCAAATTCAGGTTTACTGATATCAGCAATCATTCCTCCTTCAAATCTTGATTTTAATCTTTCTTCAATTTCAGGAAGAGCTGAAGGTGGTCGATCAGAAGAAATGATAATTTGTTTATTTAACCCATAAAGTTCGTTAAAAGTATGGAAAAATTCCATTTGGGTTGTTTCTTTTCCTGAAATAAATTGGATATCATCAATAATTAAAACATCAACACTGCGATATTTTTCTCTGAAATTTTTTGTATCTTTAAATCGAATTGCTTCAATAACTTCATTGGTAAATTTTTCTGAGCTGAGATATTTTATTTTTTTATCTTTAAATCTTTTTTTAATTGCATTTCCGGTAGCTTGAATTAAATGAGTTTTTCCTAAACCAACTCCACCATAAATAAATAGAGGGTTATACCTTACTCCTGGTGCTTCCGCTACCGCTAGCGAAGCTGCGACGGCTAATTCATTTGAAGGTCCAACTACAAAATTTTCAAATTGATAACGAGAGTTAAGTCCGGTTTCAAGATCAATTTTTACTTCAGGAAAAGAAAGTTGAAAATCTTTTAATTCAACTTCTTTTTCTTTAAAAACTGGATGAGTGAGATTAGAGTCAATAACATATTCAATTGTTTTTATAGTCGGAATTAAATTTCTTAGTGATTTTAAAATCAATTTGTGATATTTATTTTCAATCCATTCTTTAGCAAAATTAGAAGAGACCGCAATAATAGCAATTCCTTGGTTAATCTCTTTAAGGTTGGAATTTTTGAGCCAGGTTTGAAAGTTGGCTTTTGAAATTTGAAGTTGAAGTTCAGAGAGGACTTTTTGCCAGAGGGATTCAAGATTCATAATTTGATTTTAATGAAAAATTATGGAAAATTTAAACGAAGGAAATTTTTCTAAAATTTTTTCAATCTCTTTTTCTTTTAGTTTTAAAAAATGAAACACGGCTGGATTTTTACAACAAAGCTTGAGATGATTTCCAAAAATTTTTATTTCCACCTGGCTTTCAATTTTTTGATTTTTTAAATAGCTTTCAATTTCTTTTTTTAAAGCTGCCCTGGGATAGAAATCTTTTTTTCTAATAAGAGCTCCAACTTTTTCAAGCATTATTTGATTATAGGAGAAAGTCAAAAATTTTTTCAATATTGACAAATTGATAAATTGTTGAAAAACTGTGGAAAAGTTGAAAAAGTTCTTGAAAAAACTCTTTAAAATTGCTATATTTTATCGATGTCCAAATATCCAACTTATCGACCAAAAAAGAAAAAAAGAAAAAGAAAGCACGGATTTTTGAAAAGATCTCGAACTAAGGCTGGAAGAAAAATTCTTAAGCGACGCCGAAAGAAAGGAAGACATCGCTTAACGGTTTAAATTTTTTATGCTTCCTAAAAAATATCGATTAAGGAAAAGAAAGGAAATTGAAAAGGTTTTAAAAGAAGGCAAATCAAAAAAATTAAATTTCGTTTTAGTAAAGTTTTTAAAAAACAATCTTGAAAATTCTCGTTTTTGTATTTTAGTTTCTCGAAAAGTTGCTTCAAAAGCCACTAAAAGAAATAAAATCAAACGTCTTTTAAGAGAAGTTATTCGAAAAGAAATTCTTCCTAATTTAAAAGAAAATTGTGATTATCTTATTTTTGCTAGACCTCAAATTTTAGGGAAAGATTATTGGGAAATTAAAAAAGATTTAGAAAAATTAATTTAAACTTATGTTTCATCATCTTTTTGTTCAACCAATTTTTAATCTTTTGATTTTTATTTATAATCTTTTGCCGATAAAAGATCTTGGAATTGCTAGTATTATTTTAGTGCTTTTAATTAGAATCATCCTTTTTCCTTTTTTTAAAACATCTTTTTTTACTCAAAGAAAAATTGCTGAACTTTCTCCTCAAATTAAAGAGATTCAGCAAAAATATAAAAAAGATCTAAAAAAACAAGCCGAAGAAATCCAAAAGCTTTATAAAAAACATAAAATCAACCCTTTTTCTTCTTTTCTTTTATTTTTGATTCAAGTTCCGATTTTAATTGCTTTATATAGAGTTTTTCTTTCCGGTTTTTCCGAGGAAATTTTCCAAAAAAACCTTTATTCTTTCATTGAAAAACCAGAAGAAGTTCATACTCTGTTTTTAGGATTTTTAAACCTTTCTCAAAAAAATTATCTTTTTGCTTTATTTGTTGCTTTAGTTCAATTCCTCCAATCAAAATTAACTTCAAAAAATACTTTTAAAGAAAAAAACTTTGCTTCTGAAAAAGAGAAAAAAATTTTTGAAATTACCCAAAAAGTTCAAAAACAAATGATCTTTTTTATGCCCCTTTTTACTTTTTTCATTCTTTCAAGACTTCCTTCAATTATTGCTCTTTATTGGCTTACTACAAACCTTTTTTCTTTTTTAGAGTATTTTCTAGCTAAAAAAATTTATGAAAAAAGAAACTATCTTGAAAGTTGAAAATTTAACTGTAAAAGATCCAGAAACTAAAAAAATTCTTTTAAAAAACATTAACTTTTCAGTGAAAAAAAACTCAATTCATCTTCTTTTAGGAAAAAATGGCTCTGGAAAAACAACCCTAGCTTTGGCAATTTTTGGTTTAAAAAATTTTTTAATTGAAGGAAAAATTTATTTTCAAGGAAAGCTTTTGAATAATCTTTTGCCCGAAAAAAGAGCCAAACTTGGATTGGGAATGGTTTTTCAAAATCTTTGCTTTTTTGAAGGTATTACTTTAAAAGAATATTTTTCTATTTTTAAAAAATCAGAAAAAGAAATTTTAAAAGCCATGAAACTGGTGGGACTTCCTTCAAATTTTCTCGAGCGAACTCTTGATGCTAAATTAAGCGCTGGAGAAAGAAAAAAAATTGAAATTGTTTCAGTGATTTTACAAAAACCAAAATTAATCATTTTAGATGAAGCTGAAGCCGGTCTTGATCTTCCAAGCTATTGGGCTTTTCTAGATTTAGTTTTAAAGATAAAAGAGAAAACTAAAGCCACCATTATTTTCATCACTCATCGGACCAGTGCTTGGAAAATTAGTCAAGAGGCAACTTTAATTGATAACGGAAAGATTATTTATTCTGGTAAAGTAAAAGAAGCGATCAAAAAATATTTTGAGCTCCAAAAGATAAAACCCACTTGCCCAAAATTAATTTCATGAAAGAATTTATTGAAAATTTAAAAAAATGTTTTTCCAAAAAAGCTTTGCCTCAAAAGTTTGAGTATTGTTTTCTTTCACCACAAAAAGCTTTTTTTTCAAAAAAATTAAAACTTGAAATAAAAAAAGAAAAAGATAAAAATCATCTTAAGCTAATTTTTCCAGAAAATTTTAAAACTCAGATTCCTTTAATTTTTTGTTTTGGGATTTTTAAAAAAGAAGGCAATCTTTTAGTTTTTCCTGAAATTGTTCTCAAAAAAAATTCTTCTTTGAAAATTCTTTCTTTTTGTCTTTTTCCTCAAGCTAAAAAAGTTTTTCATCAGATGAAAGGGAAAGTTGTTCTTGAAAAAAACGCTGAGCTGATTTTTGAAGAAAAACATTTTCATGGAAATTTTTCCGGAAGCTCTTTAGAAGTTTCTTACGAGTTTTTTTGTCAAGAAAATTCAAAATTGATTTCAAATTTTTCTTTAAATCAGGGCACTTCAGGAAAAATGAATTTAAGTTATGGAATCTTTCAGCTTTCCAATTCATTTTCTGAAAGTGAAATAAAAGTTTTAGCTAATCATCCAAACGATCAAATTGAGATTGAAGAAAAAGTTTTTTTACTTAAAGAAAAATCAAAAACCTCTTTAAAACTTCGAGGCGTTGCCAAAAATAAAGGTTCAATTAAATTAATTGGAGAAATTGAAGCCAAAGCCGCTTTTTGTTTTGGTCATTTAGATTGTAAAGAGATAATTTGCGATCCAGATTCTCAGATAATTTCCATTCCTAAATTAAAAGTTTCTCATCCTTTATCTTCTTTAACCCATGAAGCTTCAATTGGAAAAATAAATCCTGATCAAATTGCTCTTCTTCAGGCAAAAGGACTTTCAGAAAAAGAGGCAATTGAATTTATTTTGAAAGGATTTTTAAAATAAAAAGATGAGCTCTGGTTTTCTTTTTATTGATAAACCAAAAGGAATGACTTCTTTTGATGTAGTGGAATTTTTGCGGAAAATTACTGGGATTAAAAAAATTGGTCATGCTGGAACTTTAGATCCTTCAGCCACCGGGCTTTTAATTGTTGGCATTGGAAGAGAAGCGACCAAGCTTTTGGGAAATTTTTTAAAAAAAGAAAAAACCTATCAAGCTGAAATTGAATTTGGAAAAATCACTGATACTTGGGATTCTGAAGGAAAGATAATCTTTGAGAAAAAAGATCTTAAGCCAATTTCAAGAGAAAAAATAGAAGAAGTTTTAATGGGATTTGTTGGAGAAATTGAGCAAATTCCACCAAAATTTTCAGCTAAGAAAATAAAAGGAAAAAAAGCTTATGAACTGGCGCGCAAAGGAGAGGAAGTAAAACTTCCTTCTCAAAAAGTAAAAATTTTTTATATCAAGATTTTAAAATATCATTGGCCTTTTCTTAAGATTGAGACCAAAGTTTCTTCTGGTTGTTATATTCGCTCTTTAGCTTATGAAATTGGAGAAAAACTTGGCTGTGGCGCTTATTTAAAAAATTTGAGACGAATTGAAATTGGAAAAGTCAGTTTAAAAGAAAGTGTTGCTTTGAAAGATCTTAACTCTTCTAATTGGCAAAGATTTTTAATTTCTCCAAAGGAAATCGAAAAATATTTTTGACTTCTTGATTTTTGGACAAAAATTAATTTAATTTTTTAAAAAGCCCGGGTGGCGGAATTGGCAGACGCGGTGGTCTCAAAAACCACTGGGCTTGGTCCCGTGGGAGTTCGAATCTCCCCCCGGGCAGAAAATTTTTTAAAGCTTTTTTACAATCCTGCTTGAGGTAAAACTTGAATTTCTGAAGCTACTACTTCATTTGTTTCTTTAATATTTTCTCGAGACACTACTGAAACATAATCTCCAATTTGAATATCATCCAAAGTTAAAGAAATTCTTTGAGCTGGTCTTCTTGGGCCAGCAGGCATTTTTCCTGGAGAAGGCAAAGAAGAAGCTTCGATTTTAAAAATCTCTGTTTTTTCATCAACTTTCACTTTCACTTTTACTTTTTCCATATCCTTTCCTCCAGGTAAAGGAAATCGACTTACTCGAATTTCAGTTTCTACTACGAGGAAATTTTTCCCTTTCTCAACTACTTTTCCAATAAATTCACGAATCTCTTTTGGAAGAGGAGGATAGAAGGTTTCTAATTGTTCTTTTAGGGTTTCAATTTCTTTTTTAGCTTCGCTAAGTTCTTTTGAGGTTTCAGCTTTTTCTGGTGCTTGCTTTTTTTGATAAATTTTCCCAATCCAAAAACCAGCCGAAAAAGAAATAATGATTACTCCAACAAGAATAGGGATTAAAATTTCTTTTTTCATAAAAAATCAAACCCCTTTCGACCTTTAAATTTTAGAAAATTTTATCAGCCAAAAAATAAAAAATCAAATTTAAACTTGATTTTTTCAAAATTTTTGTTATTTTTTTAGCGGAAATTTAAAAAAGGAGGTGGAAATGGAAGAAAGAGAGATTGAAAAAGCACTCTATGAGATTTTTGAATTTTTCTTTTCCAAATCTGTTGAAGATTCTTCTAAGGTTATAATGATCAATCCTCATTTAATCGTTGAGCAAGCCATAAAATTGCTGAAAGTAGAAGTTCCTTATTCTAAAGCTCAAGAAATTTTTGCAAAATTCTGTAAAGAGAAAGGAATCCATTGAAAATCTTTTTAGCGGTGGCAAAAAGCCACCGCTTTTTTAATTTTTCCTCTTGATATTTTAAAAAATTTTCACTAAGATTTGAGAAGGTTCTAAAATGAGAGAAGAAGAAAGATTTCAAAAATTAGAAGAAGAAGTTTCTTTTAAGTTTTCAAAAAGTTCCAAAGCAAAAGGTTCAAGTTTGGAGGCAAGGCGGGTTAAGGTTACCTTAAAATGGAAAGTTTTAGATTCAAAACTTTTTGATGAAGATGAGAAAAAGAAGATCATTAACTATTTTCAAACTCATGCCGCCGATAAAATTGATAAGGAAGGTGAGATTATCATTTATTCCGAAAGGACCGGATCTCAAAAATTAAATCGTCAGTATGCTTTTGAAAAATTAAAACGATTGATTAAAGAAGCTTTAAAACCCCTAAAAACTCGCCAGCCGATTCAGGTTTCTCCAAAATGGCATGAAGCGCGGATTAAAGAGAAAAAAATTGTTTCTGAAAAAAAGCGTCTTCGAAAAAAGATTAACCAGGAGGATTTAGAAAGAGAACTTTAAGTTTACCCATTTTCATTATTAAAACCTCCAAGACCCTTTCAAGGGTCTTTTTTGATCATTAAACTTACCTTAAAATTGTGAAAAAAATGTGGAAAACTGGGGATAAAATCCCTGAAATTAGCCAAGTTATCCACAGTTAGCTTTGGAATAAGGGGCTTGACAAAAGTGGCAAAAAATGGGCAAAAACTGGCAAAAAACTGGCAAAATCCGGCAAAAAACTGGCAAAAAGTGGCAAAAAAAGCGGCAAAAACTGGCAAACGAAAAAGCCTTATTTTACAAGGCTTTTTCGAAAAAGTGGCAAAAAGTGGCAAAGAATCTGGCAAAAAGTGGCAAAAAAACTGGCAAAATTTTGCCACTTTTTTGCCACATTTTGCCACATTTTTGCCACTTTTTTGCCAGTTTTTTCCTAAAAAAATCCTCAAAAAGTGCGAAAAACCCTTATAAAATAAGGCTTTTTCGCACTTTTCCTTTTCTGGCAAAAACTGGCAAAAAACTGGCAAAATCCGGCAAAAAACTGGCAAAAAGTGGCAAAAAAAGCGGCAAAAACTGGCAAACGAAAAAGCCTTATTTTACAAGGCTTTTTCGAAAAAGTGGCAAAAAGTGGCAAAGAATCTGGCAAAAAGTGGCAAAAAAACTGGCAAAATTTTGCCACTTTTTTGCCACATTTTGCCACATTTTTGCCACTTTTTTGCCAGTTTTTTCGAGAGTTTCAAAAAAGCCTTATTTTACTTAGCTTTTTTGATCGCTTTTTAGCAAT
>CAZNFF010000003.1:13154-24331 GCA_964572495.1 uncultured Candidatus Saccharibacteria bacterium | reverse complement strand
TGAAGCTTTGGGGGCGTAGCTTAGTCGGATAAAGCGCCGGCCTGTCACGCCGGAGATCGCGGGTTCAAGTCCCGTCGCCCCCGCTTTTTAAAGCCCCCTTAGCTCAATTGGATAGAGCGTCTGGCTTCGGACCAGAAGGTTGGGGGTTCAAGTCCCTCAGGGGGCATAAAAATTTTACCCGCTTAATTTGCGGGTTTTAATTTTCTTTTTAAAATTGGTGTTATGAAAAAGATTTATTTCATTGGCATTGGTGGTATTGGTTTAAGTGCTTTAGCAAGGTTTTATCTTAAAAAAGGAATAGAAGTTTTTGGCTCTGATCTTGAAAAATCAGAGATTACTCAAAGTTTAAAAAAAGAAGGAGCAAAAATTTTTATTGGTCCTCAAAAAGGAAAATTTCTCTCCAAAGATTTTGATTTGGTGGTTTATACTCCCGCAATTCCTTTAAATCATCCTGAGTTAAAGAAAGCTAAAAAATTAAAAATTAAAACTTTAAGTTATCCTCAAGCTTTAGGAGAGCTTTTAAAAGATTATTTTCCAATTGCCATTGCTGGGAGTCATGGAAAAAGCACCACCACTGCTTTGACTTCTTTGATTTTAATTAAAGCTGGCTTTGATCCCAATGTCATTATTGGCACCAAGCTCAAAGAATTTGGCAACTCAAATTGCCGGATAGGCAAATCAAAATATTTTGTTTTTGAAGCTGATGAATGGCAAGCTTCTTTTTTGAATTATTTTCCCAAAATAATTGTTTTTACCAATATTGATAAAGAGCATCTTGATTTTTATAAAAACTTCAAAAATGTTTTGAAAGCTTTTAAAAAATTTGCCAGCCATCTTCCAGAAGATGGATTTTTGATTGTCAATGAAGATGATCAAAATTTAAAAAACTTTATTAAGATTTTTAAGAAAAAAACTAACGTTTTAAGCTATTCTCTAAGACAAAAAGAAACCAAGCTTTTAGAAAAAATTTTAAAAATTCCAGGAAAATTTAATGTTTCCAATGCTTTGGCAGCTTTAACTTTAGCTCGAGCTTTAAAAATTCCAGATAAAATTAGTTTTAAAGCACTTTCAGAATATCAAGGCAGCTGGCGAAGACTTGAAGAAGAAAAAATTGAAATTTTTGGCAAAAAAATTATCCTTGTAAATGATTACGCCCATCATCCAACTGAGATTAAAGTGACTTTAGAGGCTTTAAGAGAAAAATATCCCTCAAAAAGAATTTTTTGCCTTTTTGAACCTCATCAATATCAAAGAACTTATTTTTTGTTTGATGATTTTGTGAAAGTTTTTCTTCAGGCTCCAATTGAGGTTTTGATTTTGACCAAAATTTATGAGGTTAAAGGAAGGGAAAATGAAGAAATCAAAAAGAAAGTTTCTTCAAAAGATTTATTTGAGGCAATTAAAAAAGGAAAGAAAAGATTTTTAAAGGAAGTTAAATATTTGGCTTCTTTTAAAACGATTAAAAATTTTTTGAAAGAAAAAATTGAAAATGATGATGTTTTGGTGGTGATGGGTGCTGGAAAGATTTATCAATTTAGCTTTTATCTAAAACAAAGCGCCCCCGTAGTTTAATGGATAAAATTCGGGCTTGCGGAGCCCGAGATGGAGGTTCGATTCCTCCCGGGGGCAGAGGTGCAAAGGAAAAGAATTGCTTAATTGCTATATAGCAGTTAAGTATTTAAAAAATTCGGGAAGAGTGTAAAAAGGTCTTGATTTTTTGGAAAATTTTTTTATTTTAAAGGAGGAAATTTAAAAATAAAAGGAGGGAGAAATGAAAAACAAAGGCACAAGACTTGTAGAGTTTAAAAATCAAAAAGGAGAAATTTTAAGAGGACTAATTGATTTTTCTAAATCTGAAAAAGGAGTAATTTTTATCCACGGATTTGAAGGAACGACCATAGCAATGCATTACAAAAGGATTGTAGATAGATTGAAAAATAAAGTGAATTTATTTAGGTTTGACTTTTCTGGTTCTCCTTTTTCTGATGGAAAATTTAGGGATTTAACAGTAGAAAAATGGAAAGGAGAGCTGGAGAAAGCAATTGAAGCGTTTAGAAAAGAAATTCCTTGGCTAAAAGAAATTATTTTAGTAGCTCATAGTCTGGGTTGTTGTGTTGTTTTAGAATTTTTCAAGGAGCATCCGGGTTTAATTAAAAAAGTAGTTTTTCTTGCTCCAGCATGGAATCAAAAAGAGCTTTTAAGATATTGGTTTGTGAAGAAAAAGTTTAAGGAAAAGATAGAAATTACTTGGGAAAATTTTAAAGAGTATTTAGATGAAAAAGAGTTCCAAAGAGAGATAAGAAAAAAGAAAAGGGAGGTTTCTTCGCATTTTCTTCTAAATTATTATTTCCTTGAAAATTTTAACAAAGATTATCAAGATTTATTTGGGAAAACCAAACTTGATTTAAAAAATGTTTTAATTGTCCATGGAGAAAATGATGATGTGGTGCCAATCTCAAGCAATTTTAAGGTTTACAAGAAAAAGAACTTAAAAATGATAATTGTGAAAAAAGGAGATCATGATTTAGAAAAACCCTCAATGGTAAGACAATATCTTTCAAAAACTTGTAAGTTTATTTTGAATTAAAAAATTTTCAGCCCAGCTTCTTAAGCTGGGCTTTTTAATTAAGGCTGAGTTTAGAAAAAATATAGTTTACAAAAACTCACTTGACTTTTTAAATAAATGCCTCTTTAATTTTGAACAAAGGAAAATTCTGTTCAAAGATGATCAAAGAATTTAAAATTTCAACTCAAAATAGGTATCAGTTGGTTGATGTGACTCAGAAAGTTGAGGGAATGGTGGAGGAAAGTGGGGTTGAAGAGGGGATGGTTTTGGTTTTTGTGCCTCATTCAACTTGTGGGATTGTTTTAACTGAAAATGAGAGCGGGCTTAAAAATGATTGGCTTAAAATTTTTGAAAAATTAACTTCAGGAATTGATTTTGAACATAATCGAATTGATGATAATGCTGATTCTCATCTTCTTTCTGGTTTAATTGGTCAAGGAAAAATACTTCCGATAAAGGAAGGAAGACTTCTCAGGGGCACTTGGCAGCAAATTTTTTTGGCAGAATTTGATGGACCAAGAGAAAGAAAAATAGTGGTTCAGATTCTTCCGGCAAAAAATGATTGATCCTTTTAAAGAAGCTGAAAGATTAAAAAAAATTGTTTGTGATGGAAAGAAAAGAAAATATTATCGCTTTCGGGCAACTAGATTTTATGGTGGAATTGCCTCAGCAGATTGTGTTGGCTGTTTTTTGGATTGTGCTTATTGCTGGAGCGAGGCGCCTCGAAAATTTCCTGAAAAAATTGGAAAATTTTATTCTCCTTTTAAGGTAGCTCAAAATTTAATTAAAATTGCCAAAAAGCATCATTATTTTAAAGTAAGAATTAGCGGAAATGAGCCAACTTTATCAAAAGATCATCTTTTAGAAGTAATTTCTCTTATCCCAGAAAATTTTCTTTTTATTTTGGAAACTAATGGAATTTTGATTGATCGAGAATTTGCTAAAGAGCTTTCAAGATTTAAAAATCTTCATGTCAGAGTAAGCTTAAAAGGAGCAAATGAAAAAATGTTTTCTTTAGTTACTTCTGCTTTGCCAGAATTTTTTAAATTTCAACTTTTAGCTTTGGAAAATTTAATGGCTTTTAACGTTTCCTGCCATCCAGCAATTATGATTGATCTTTATGATCAAAAAGATCTTGAAGAAATTAAAAGAAAATTAAATTCAATTGATCCTTCTTTGGTTGAAGATTTAGAAGAAGAAAGGTTAATTTTTTATCCTTTTGTTAAAGAAAGGCTTAAAAAAAGAGGTATTAAAATTAAAAGGTCGTTTTTTTGAAAACTTTTATGGAATTTAAAGAAGTCATTCAAAAAAGATATAGCTGTCGGAGTTATAAAGATGAGCCAGTGCCAGAAGAAAAAATTTTAAGTTTGCTTGAAGCAGCCCGCTTAGCACCTTCAGCTCACAATCGCCAACCTTATCGGTTTATTGTGGTTAAAGATAAGGAAAAAATAAAAAAATTAGCCGAGTCAGCCAAACAAAGTTTTATTGCAGAAGCGCCAGTGGTTATTGTTGGAGTGGCTTTAGATCCAGAAGATGTTTTGCCTTGCGGAGTTCCTACTTATGCTGTTGATGTTGCGATTGCCATGGAGCATATTACCCTTCAGGCAACCGATGAAGGTCTTGGCAGTTGTTGGATCGGGGCTTTCTCTCAAGAGAAAGTAAAAGAAATTCTTCAAATTCCAGAAAATCAAAAAGTAGTTGCTTTGATGCCGATTGGCTGGCCCAATGATTTTCCTTTGCCAAAAGAGAGAAAAAGTTTAGAAGATTTGGTAAGTTATCAATAATTTAAACTTCTTTATCTGGCAATTGGCAGTTAGCTATTGGCAATTAGCTGTTTTTAGGTTTCTTTTACTAAAGCAATGATTTTGTTTTGAGCCACTTTTACAATTCCAGAAAGAATTGAGATTTTTTGATTTCCATCAATTACAATTTCTCCTTTTTTAAGAAGAGCAAAAAGAGGAGCATGATTTTTTAAAACTTCAAATTTTCCTTCAACTCCAAAAAAGCTAATTTTTTGACATTTTCCTTCAAAAAGCTTTTTGGTAGGGGTTAAGATTTTAACTTCCATTTTAAAAATTTTATTAGATTTGAAAAAGAAAATCAAAACCTTATAATAGCTTAAAATGAGAAAGTTAAGTTATCTTTTTAGAAAATTGGAAGGAAATAAAGTTCAATGTTTAACTTGTTCTCATTTTTGTGTTTTAGAAGAAAACCAGCGAGGTAAATGCGGCGTTCGGGTTAATAAAAAAGGAGAGCTTTATTTTCTTCTTTATGAAAAAGCTTGCAGCGCCAATATTGATCCCATAGAAAAAAAACCTTTTTATCATTTTTTGCCTCAAAGCTTCTCTTTTTCTTTTGCCACGGTTGGCTGTAATTTTGCTTGTCTTAACTGTCAGAATTGGGAAATTTCCCAAGCCCCAAAAGAAGAAAACTTAAAAGAAGAGGAAATTGAAAGAATGGGTTTTGATTTAAAGGTTGAGGAGATTGTAAAAAAAGCTAAAGAAAATGGCTGTCAAAGTATCTCTTATACTTATACCGAGCCGACCATTTTTTTAGAGTATGCTTTAGATGTGATGAAGCTTGCCAAAAAAGAAGGTTTGAAAAATGTTTGGGTTTCCAATGGGTTTATGAGTCCTCAAACCATTGATTTAATTTCTCCTTATCTTGATGCTATTAATATTGATCTTAAATTTTTTGATGATGATTTGTATCAAAAGATGGCTCAAGGAAGACTTTTGCCAGTTTTAAATTCCATCAAAGAATTTAAAAAAAGAAAAGTTTGGGTTGAGCTGACGACTTTAATTATTCCCGGAATTAGTGATCAAGAAGAAATGATTAAAAAAATGGCTCATTTTATAAAAAATGAAGTTGGTCCAGAAACGCCTTGGCATCTTTCAGCTTTTTGCGGCATTATTTCTTGGAAAATGAAAGATGTACCTGATACGCCAAGAGAAACAATTGAAAGATTTTGCCAGGTGGCTCAAAGGGAAGGAATTTTTTATGTTTATGCTGGCAATCTTTTTGGTTCTCCTTTTGAAAACACTTATTGCCCTCGATGCAAAGAGCTGGTGATTAAAAGAGAAGGTTATTTTGTTGAAAGAAAAGATAAAGAAGGAAAATGTCCAAAATGTGGCTTTAAACTTGATTTGATTTTATCTTAAAAATTTTATGAGAAAGCTTTTGTTTTTTCTTTTTTTAATCTTCCTTCTTTTGGGTTTTCTTTTTTACTTTTTCTTTTTTTCTGATTTTTTCAAGATAAAAGAAATTAAAGTTTTGCCTCAAGGGATAGTCAAAGAAGATTTGATTTTAAAAAAGCTTAAAGAAAAAAAACTTTTTGGTTTTCTTCCTTTAGATAACATCTTTTTGATAAAAGCTAAAGATTTGGAGATTTCTTTTCCGGAAATTAAAAAAGTAAAACTTGAAAAAGATTTTAAAAATCGAACTTTAAAAGTTTATCTTGAAAAAAGAAAAGAGGTTTTGATTTGGTGTCAAAAAAATTTGAAATGTTTTTCGGTTGATGAAGAAGGAGTGGCTTTTAAAGAAGCTTCTTTTATTGAAGGACTGGATTTAATTTATGTCATTGATGATTTTAAAAGAAAAATTTCTTTGGCTCAAAAAGTGGCTTCCTCAAAAGTAATTAAAATGATCAAAGAAATTTATCAAAACTTTAAAGAAAAGCTTGAAATTGATTATTTTATTTATCCAGAAGAAAAATTTCAGGAAATCCATCTTAAAACCAAAAAAGGAATTCTTTATCTTTTTAACCTCAAAGAAAATTTTTCCCAGCAAATCGAAACCTTAAAAAAATTGCTTGATAAAGGAAAAATCAAAGTTAAGGAATATCTTGATTTAAGATCTTTGCCAAGAGTGTATTATAAATGAAACTACCTTGACTTATAAAAGCAAAAAATTATAATTTTAGCGGAAAAAATTTGGGATGAAAAAGGAAGAAGAGTTAAAGGAAAAAATAAAAAAGCTGGAGGAGGCGCTTAAAAAATGCCAAAAAGAAAAGGAAGAATATCTTGAAGGATGGAAACGAGAGCGGGCTGATTTTCTTAACTATCAAAGGGAAATAAAGGAGAAATTAGAAAAAATTGAAGAAAAGGCAAGAGAAGTTTTGATAAGGGATCTTTTGGAAGTGATTGACAGTTTGGAGCTTGCTGAAAATTCTATTTTGGATAAAAAAATTTCTCAAGGAATTAGCTTGATTAAAGAAAGATTTTTAGAAATTTTGAAAAATTATGGGGTCAAAGAACTTGAAATTTTGGGAAAGGAGTTTGATCCTTTAACTTGCGAAGCTGTTGGAGAGGTGATTTGCCAAGAAGAAGGAAAAGTAGTTGAGGTGGTTCAAAAAGGCTATGCTTTAAAAAACACTCTTCTAAGGCCGGCAAAAGTAAAAATTGGAAAGAAAAAGGAGCCTGACGACTCTTCAAAAGAGAAGTCAGGTTCCGAAAAAATAAATTAAAAAAATGCCAATCATTAGATTTGATCCATTTTTCAGAGAGCTTTCAAGATTTTTTGAAGAGGAATTTGTGCCCATGATTCCTTCAATTAAATTCACTGAGCCGGCAATTGATGTTTATGAAGAGAACAATAATATCATTGTTGAAGCTGAAGTGCCGGGAATGGATCCCAAAGATATTGATATTGAAATCGAAAATAATACTTTAAGAATTTCTGGAAAAACCGAGAAAAAAGAAGAAGTTAAAGAGAAAAATTATTATCGAAAAGAAATTCGAAAAGGTGCTTTTGAAAGAGTGATTACTTTACCAGCTGAGGTTAAGGAAGATAAAATTGAAGCCACGATGAAAGATGGAATTTTAAGAATTGTTCTTCCCAAGAAGAAATCTTCTGCTTCTAAAAAAATTGAAATTAAGAAAAAATAAATAAACCCTTATGGCAAAGATTCTCGGTATTGATCTTGGAACCACCAACTCGGCGATGGCGATTGTTGAAGGTGGTCAGCCAAGGATTTTGGAAAATCAGGAAGGTCAAAGAACGACCCCATCTTATGTTGCAATCTCAAAAAGTGGAGAAAGATTAGTTGGACTGTTAGCGAAAAGACAAGCCATTGTTAATCCTCAAAATACTATTTTTTCAGTCAAGCGATTGATTGGTAGAAGGTTTTCTGATCCAGAAGTCGAAAGAGATCGCCAGCTTCTTCCTTATGAAATTCGCCAGTCAGCTTCTGGAGGAGTAGAGGTAAAAATGGGAGAGCGCTGGTGGCGTCCAGAAGAAATTTCGGCAATGATTCTTCAAAAATTAAAAGCTGATGCTGAGGCTAGACTTGGAGAAAAAATTGAGGAGGCAGTGATTACGGTTCCAGCTTATTTTGACGATGCCCAGCGTCAGGCTACCAAAAATGCTGGTGAAATTGCTGGCTTGAAAGTGAAAAGAATTCTCAACGAGCCAACTGCGGCAGCTTTGGCTTATGGCTTTGATAAAAAAGGGGAAAGAGAAATTGTGGTTTATGATTTTGGAGGAGGCACTTTTGATGTTTCGGTTTTAGTGGTTCGAGAGGATGTAATTGAAGTTAAAGCCACTGGTGGTGATACCCATCTTGGAGGAGATGATATCGATCAGAGAATCGTTAACTTTTTAATTGAAGAATTCAAAAAAAGTGAAGGCATCGATCTTTCTAAAGATGTTTTGGCACTTCAGCGCTTAAAAGAAGCGGCGGAAAAAGCCAAGCATGAACTTTCTTCAGTTTATGAGACTGAAATTAATCTTCCTTTTATCACTTCTGATACCTCTGGTCCAAAACATTTTGTTTATCGATTAACTCGAGCTAAATTGGAAGAATTAGCTTCTGATTTGATTGAAAAATCAATTGAAATTACTCGCCAGGTAATAAAGGAAAGTGGTTTTAGTGAAAGCGATATTGATGATATCATCTTGGTTGGAGGTCAAACCCGAATGCCTTTAATTTCTCAAAAATTAAAAGAAGTTTTTGGTAAAGAACCTTTAAAAGACATTAACCCTGATGAGGTGGTTGCCATTGGAGCTGCTCTTCAGGCTGGGGTTTTAAGTGGAGAGGTAAGAGATATTCTTCTTTTAGATGTGACTCCTTTAACTCTTTCAATTGAAACTTTGGGAGGTATTGCCACGCCAATGATTCCTAAAAATACCACTATTCCAACTTCAAAAACTGAAATTTTTACCACGGCAACCGACAATCAAACCTCAGTTGAGATTCATGTAGTTCAGGGAGAAAGACCGATGGCGGCTGACAATCGAACCTTGGCAAGATTTGTCTTAGATGGTATTCCACCAGCTCCAAGAGGCGTGCCCCAAATTGAAGTTACCTTTGATATTGACGCCAACGGTATTTTAAAGGTAACTGCCAGAGATAAAGCGACCGGTAAAAGTCAATCAGTAAGGGTTGAAGCTTCAACTGGTTTAACACCTGAAGAAATTGAAAGAATGAAAAAAGAAGCTGAAGAATTTGCCAAGCAAGATGAGGAGAAGAAAAAATTAGCTGAGACTAAAAATCAGGCTTTGAATTTGATTTATCTTTCAGAGAAGACTTTAAGAGAAAATAAGGAGAAAATTCCTGAGGAGATTAAAAAAGAAGTAGAGGAAAAAATGGAAGCATTGAAAAAGAGTCTTGATTCAAATAAAATTGAAGAAATTAAACCGAAAATTGAAGCTCTTTCCTTAGCGCTTCAGAAAATCGGTCAAAGAATTTATGGCGATTCAGACAAAAAGTAAAAGTTTTATTTCTGAATCTTTTAAAACTTTTTTAAAACAAGTTGTTTTAGTTTCTGTATCAGCTTCTGTTTTTTTTCTTCTCTCTTTTTCTTGGCTTCATTTTTTAGAATTTGGAAATTTTTATTTTTCAAAATTAACTTTCTTTTTTTTGCTTTTCTTTTCCCTTTTTCTTTTAAGCCTGGAAGGGCTTTTATTGGAAAAAACTTCTTCTCTTTTTTTTATTTCTTTGCTTAATTTTTTCTCTTTTAGCTGGATTTTTCTTTTTTTAGAAAATTTTTCTTTTTATCAAAAAAATAAGATTTTTTTTCTTTTACTTTTGCTTTCCTTTCTTTTGCTTTTTTTAGGAGAGATTTTGATTAGAAAAACCAAAAAAGAGTTTCTTTCTTTTTCTTTTTCTAAGATTTCTTCTTTTTCTCTTTTTTTGTTTGTTTTGTTTTTAATTTTAATTTTTGATCTTTCTTTTCATTTAGCTTTATTTTCAGGAAAATTTTTCTGGCTGGATGAGCTTTTTAAGTTTTTTAATTTTAAATTTAAAAGCTCTCAAAGCCTTGAGGAGCTCCTTTTTGAAATTTACCATAAGCCAGAAATTGTTCTTGGAGCCGAGATTCTTCTTCAAAAGAATTTGCCTTTTGAAATTGACTTTTCCAAACCAATTTCCGAGCTAATTTTAAAGATTTTAAAACAAAGAAAACCTTTGAAAGTCTTTTTAGCAATTGAATTTTTAATTTTCTTTTTCTTTTATGTTCTTTTCTCCTTGATTTCTTTTTTGGTGAAAATTTTTGGAGGATTTTTAGTGGAAGTTCTTTTAGCTTTAGGTTTTTTGAAAAAGAGCTATTTAAATCGCCCTCAAGAAATAATTAAAATTTAATTAGTATGAAAGATTATTATCAAATTCTGGGAGTACCTGAGGATGCCTCAGAAGAAGAAATAAGGAGAGCTTTTTTTGAGCTGGCTAAAAAATATCATCCTGATCGAGGCGGAGACGAAGAGAAATTTAAAGAAATCAACGAGGCTTATCAGGTGCTCTCAAATAAAGAAAAAAGAGCTGCCTATGATGCCCAGAGAAAAGGGGGAGGCTTTTTTGAGGAAGGTTTTTCTTTTCCTTCTTTTGATTTTGACTCACTTTTTGAGGATGATTTTTTCTCTTTTGATTTTTTTGAGAGAAAAAAGAGGAGAGGCGAGGATCTTTATCTTGAAGTTGAGCTTACTTTAAAAGAAGCCTTTTTTGGCAAGGAAAAAGAAATTAGATATCATCGAAAAAAAGAATGCTCTCTTTGTAAAGGAAAAGGATATTTAGGAGAGCCAATTTATGAAGTTTGTCCTCATTGTGGTGGCAGAGGAAAAATAAAAGAGACTCGAAAAATCTTTTTTGGAGTTTTTTCCCAGATTAAAAGATGTCCTTTCTGTCAAGGAGAGGGAAGAATTTTGAAAAATCCTTGTGTTAAATGCCAAGGAGAAGGAGCAGAGTTTGGTGAGGAAAAAATAAAAGTGAAATTTGAGCCTGGAATTAGAGAAGGAGAGATTTTAAAGATTGAAGGAAAAGGAAATTGGGAAAAAGATGGCGCCGGGGATCTTTATCTTCAAATAAAAATTCTTCCAGATGAAAAATTTGAAAGAAGAGGAGATGATCTTTATCTTAAAGTTCCGGTTGATATTGTTAAAGCCGCTCTTGGAGGAGAAATTGAAATTGAAAATCTTGATGGAGAAAAAATTAAAATCAAATTTCCTCCTTTAAAAAAATCAGGAGAAAAAATTGTGCTCAAAGGAAAAGGAATGCCTCTTTTTAAAGAAAATTGGAAAAGAGGGGATTTAATAGTTGAATTTGAAATAGTAATACCTCAAAAACTTAGCTCAAAAGCCAAAAAACTTCTTGAAGAACTTAAAAAAGAAATTTCTTAAA
>CAZNFF010000003.1:0-13054 GCA_964572495.1 uncultured Candidatus Saccharibacteria bacterium | reverse complement strand
CTTAGCTCAAAAGCCAAAAAACTTCTTGAAGAACTTAAAAAAGAAATTTCTTAAAGTTTATTTCTCAAAAAGATATTTCCTTTAAAAATTTCGAACTGAAAAAATAATTGCGATCGCATTTATTTTTCAAAAAATCTTTCCTTTTTTCAGGACCCCCTTTTTAAAGAATTTCATTTAATTGCGATCGCATTTATTTGTACTAAAATAACTTTTCTATTTTTTCATTTAAATAACCTTAAAACCCAAATCGCAGACTAAAAACAATTTATTAGCAAAAAAACATTTTTGCCCATTAAAAATATTCTCACATTCTTAAGAATATTAGAATATCCCTTGATGAAAAATCTTTGAGGCTTTATTCTCAAATTCTTAAGAATTTGAGAATGTTTTTCAAAGAAGAAATGAAAGGATCATCTTATCAGTTTGAAAAAATTAGACTTTAATAAAAATTGAGATTTCTTAACTATTGGTTTACTCATTAAAAATTACATTTTTTTGGGAAGAGAAATTTTAAGAAGAGAAAAGCAATTTTCAAAAATGATTTTGCTGGCTTTTACGAGGGCAATTCTTGAAAAAAGATAAGGGGGAGGGGAGTTTAAAATTGGCACTTTTTCATAAAATTGATGGAAATTTTTGGCAAGCTCAAACGAGTAATTTAAAAGATGATGGACTTCAAAGTTTTTTGAGATATCAATCAAAATTTGGGGGAATTTTACTAGCTCTTTTAAAAGGCTTTCTTCTTCTTCTCTTTCAACCTTAAATTCAAAATTTGAAGGAAGTTTAATTTTGGAAGCTTTTTTAAGAAGAGAATTGCTTCGAACATAGGCATATTGAATGTAATATAAAGGATTTCTCATTGATTTTTCTTTGGCAAGTTTGAGATCAAAGTCAAGATGGGAATTAGGTTCAATTTTTAAAAAGAAAAATCGAGCGCTATCAAGACCAACTTCTTTGATCAGCTCTTCTAAAGTCATTCCTTTTCCTTTTCTTTTGGAAATTTTTTCAACTCCTGTTTCGGTTTTTTGGCGAACCATTTGAACTAAAATTACTTTAAGTTTTTTGGGGTTAATTTTTAAAATTTTTAAACCAGCTTCAAGTCGACTGATATGAGAAAAATGATCAGCGCCCCAAAGGTTAATAAAAAGATCAAAACCTCTTTTTTCTTTTTCAAGGTGATGGCAAAGATCAGTTAAAAAATAAGTTGGGGTGCCATCTTTTCTCACAATAACCCAATCTTGTTTTTCTTCATATTTTGAAGTTTTAAGCCATAAAGCTCCTTCTTTTTGATAGACCACTTTTTTCTTTTTTAAAAACTCAATTAGTTTTTTTACTTTGCTTTGCTGATACAAGCTTTCTTCTGAAAACCACCAGTCAAATTTAATTTTTAATTTCTTTTCAATAAAATCTTGATTTTGTTTTTGAATTTCTTTAGCTAAAAGAAAACCAACTTCGGAAAAAATTTTTTCTTCATCTCCTTTAAATTTTTGAATAATTTTCTCAATTTTCTTTTTATTTTTCTCAATTTTTTCTTTAAGATAAGGGGTGAGATAGCTTTGAGATTTTCCTAAGGCAGCTTTTCCAAGCTCTTTAATTTGAGAGGAAACTTTAGCATCATTGATGTAATATTCTGAAGTTACTTTGAAGCCAACTTTTTTTAAAATATTTGCCAAAACATCTCCAAGAAAACCGCCCCGAGCATTGCCCAAGGTTAGAGGACCAGTGGGATTAGCTGAGATAAACTCCACTACAATTTTTTTATTTTTCTTTTTAAATTTGGGATAGCTTTTCCCTTGTTTTAAAATTTTTTTAAGTTCTTTAATTAAAATTTCTTTTTTAAGAAAAAAGTTTAAAAAGCCATTTTTGACTTCAATTTTTTCAAAATATTTTTTTATTTTTTTTGAATTTTCTAATTTTTTTAAAATTTTTTGAGCTATCTTTTGAGGTGGCTCTTTTTCTTCTTTGGCTAAAATAAAAGCAAGATTTGAAGAAAAATCCCCAAAATTTTTTTGGGGTGGAAATTCAACTGAAAAATTAAGCTTTTTTTTCAAAGTTTTTTCAATTTCTTTGAAAAGTAAAGTTTTAAAGTCCATTTTATTTTTTCACTTTTTCAAAAATTTTTTCAAAAATTTCAGGATGAAATTCAGCGAGCTGGGCTAAAATTTTTCGATTAAGAAGAATATTTTTTTGTTTTAAAAGATGAATAAATTTGGAATAAGAAAGTCCTAAAGATTTTACTTTAGCAGAAATTTTTACTTGCCAAAGTTTTCGAAAATCTCTTTTTTTAAGTCGGCGGGAAACATAGGCATGATACCAAGCATGAAGTAAGGCTTCTTTGGCAAGTCTTATTTTTGATTTTCTTCCCCATCGAAATCCTTTAACGTATCTTAAAAGCTTTTCTCTCCTTTTATGGGTAACTTTAGCGGATTTAACCCGAACCATAATAAAAAATTAAACTCCAAGAATTTTTTTGATTTTCTTTTGTAAAAATTTTTCTAATTCAACATAACCTTTGTAGCGTCTCAAAGCCCGGGAAGTTAATTTTGCCATTCCATGAGCTTTGCCTGCTTTTCTTCGAAGCATTTTTCCTTTTTTGGTGATTTTGATTCTTTTTCTGATAAGTTTAAGTGAAATTCCCATTTTATTTTTTGATAATCAAGGCGCTAATACCTCGGGGAACCTTTTTTGGCTCTTGAATAAATTTATACTCTACTTCAATTTTTTCTAAAAATTTTTTTATTTTCTCTTTAGCTTCCTCAATAAAAATTTTCTCTCTTCCTCTTAAAATTAAATCAATTCTTACTGGCATTCCTTCTTCTAAAAATTCAGTTACTTTCTCAGCTTTATAACTTAAATCATGCTCTGATTCTTTAAAACCAATTCGAATGCATTTTAATTCTTTTTGTTTTTTCTTTTTTTCTTTTTCTTTCTTTTTTTGCTGATATAAAAATTTTCCGTAATCAACGATTTTTACCACTGGTGGATTAGCTTTTGGGGCAATTTCTACTAAGTCCAAATGGCGCTCAAAAGCCAACTTGAGCGCCTCTTCCAGTTTCATTACTCCTAAATTTTTCCCTTCCTCATCAATCACTCTTACTTCTCTTGCCCTTATTTGGTTATTGATTCGAAACTTTTTAATATTTTTCCCACTTCGCACCTCCCACTACCCACCTCCCACCTTAGTGGAGATGGCGGGAATCGAACCCGCGTCTAGCAAAAGGTTTTTGAGGGACTTCTCCAGGCTCAGGCAGTTTTAGAAAACCAAAACCGGCTTAAAAACTGCCAAAAAAACCAGTTTTGGGGTGCTTTAAAAACTTAAGTTTCTGGGTCAAAGCACCAAATCCCCAGAAACTGCCTAGCAAAAGTCACACCTGGTAAGACCTGCTAGGCAAGGTTATCTTACCAGATGGCTTACGCTAAAGCGTAAGCAGGTTGATTTTGGTTGGCATTTTTAAAGTGCAGGTTTTTATTATGGAGGATTGCCTGCTTCCCCCAGCCTGCTATCCCTCAAAACCTTTTGCTATCAAATCCCTTCATCCCCAAAAATTTGGCTTTATTATACCTTGAAAATTTTAAAAAATCAAGCTATTTTCCAAATCTTCTTTCTCTTTGGCTGTAAATTTTTAAAATTTTTAAAAGTTCTTTTTCATCAAAATCAGGGAAATAAACTTTGGGAAAAGCCATCTGGGCGTATTGGAGTTTCCACATCATAAAACCAGCGGAAAGATGTTCTTCGCCGCCAGTTCGAATTAAAAGATCAATTTGAGGTAAATTTCCGGTCCAGAGAAACTTTTCAAGAAGCTGCCGAATTGGCTTTTTTTGCTTTGATCTTTTAATTTTTTTAATGGCTTCAATCATTTCATCATCGCCATTGTAAGCCATCAAAAAAGTTAAAACAAATCGAGAATAATTTTTGGTGGCTTCAACTGGCTTTAAAATTGCTTTGATAACTTTTTTGGGCATCATTTCTTTCCATCTTCCAAAAACTTGAATTTTTACTTGATATTTATGAATTAATTTTTCTTCAGCCAATTTTGGAAAATTTTCGGCAAAAAGATCGCAAAGAAACTTTACTTCTTCTTTAGGTCTTTTGGTAAGGTTATCTAAAGAAGCGATCCAAAAAGTGGTGTAGGGGATTTGAAGCTCAATGATTTTTTTATAAATTTTTTCAAAAGCTTTAACTCCAAAATGATAACCTTCCCAAGGTTTAAGATGGTGGTCTCTTGCCCATCTTCGATTTCCATCAGGAATAATAGCAATATGATTAGGAAGATTCATTTTTTAAAACAGAATACCGAAAATTTTTTCTTTTTCAATATTGGAAAAGCGCAAAGCGCAAAGCTTAAAGCTCAAAAGTGAAAATAAGCGCAAAGCGCAAAGCACAAAACAGATATACAATTGAAATACGATGGAAATACAGTTGAAATACAATAGAAATACAATTGGAATTCAAGTGAGAAGCGAGAGGTGGAAAAAAGTGGCTAAAAAAGAGTTTGAAAAATTTCTTTGAAGGATTATAATTTCTAAAAAATGAAAAGTTTTTTGGCTTTTTTAGCGAGAATTGTTCCCCAGTGTCATGGTCCTTGTGGGTTTTGTGAGTTTCTTCAAATGCTTCAAAATTTGATAAATTTTTTGACCTTTAGTTTAGCCATTCCTTTAGCAACTTTAGCAATTATTTTAGGAGGCTTTTGGTGGATTTTTTCTGGAGGAAGCGAAGAAAGGGTTGAGAAGGGAAGAAAAGCCATTTGGGGTGGAGTTTTGGGGCTTATAATTACTTTTTGTAGCTGGCTTTTGATTAATTTTTTCCTTAATATGCTCAGTGGGGAAAACCTCACCAAAATTTTGGGTCATCCTTGGCATAAAATTGAATGTCCTTAAAAATGCTTTGCGATCTTTGCAAAAAAAGAAAAGCCACTACAACCATTACTCGGTTTAATTTAGCAGAAGGAAAAAAGGAGGTCCTTCATCTTTGCGATATTTGTCGAAGAAAACTTGAAGCCCAAGAAAAATGGGGTTTTGATTTTGATTTTTCTCCTTTCTCTCAACTTTTCTCTTTTGGAAAAGATGAAGATTTTGATTTTCCTTTTGAGGAATTTCTTTTTCCTAAAACTCAGCGAATCGATTTTGAAAGCTTAATTTCTTCTCAAACCAAAGAATTTTTACAAAAAGCAGCTGAAATTGCTCAACGCTTTGGTCGGGATGAAGTTGATACCGAGCATCTTCTTTTGGCAATTTTAGAGGATTCTTTGGTAAAAGAAATTATTAAAGCCGCTGGAGCTGATCCTAAAGATATTGAAGGGTATATTGAATACAATGCTTTAAAAGGAAAACCAAAAAAGGTTTCAAGAATTGAAATTTCACCACGTCTCAAAAGCGTTTTAGAAAATTCTTTCTCTTTGGCTTCTTCTTTTGGTCAAGATTATATTGGACCTGAGCATCTTCTTTTAGCTTTAGCTGAAGAAGAAGATAGTTTTGCCAAAGAAGCCTTAGAAAAATTTGGGATTACTTCTCAAAAATTAAGAAGAGTACTTCCAAGAGTAATAAAAACTGCCAAAGAAGAAAGAAGGGCGCGTTTTTCTCCAACTCCAAACCTTGATAAATATAGTATTGATTTAACTAAAGCGGCTTTGGAAGGAAAATTAGATCCGGTAATTGGAAGAAATGATGAAATTGAAACCGTAATTGAGATTCTTTTAAGAAGAACTAAAAATAATCCGGTTTTGGTTGGTGAACCTGGGGTCGGAAAAACTGCCATTGTTGAAGGTTTAGCTCAAAAAATTGCCAAAAAAGAGGTGCCAGATCTTTTGAAAAACAAAAGATTAGTTCAGCTTAATTTAAATGCTTTGATTGCCGGAACTAAATATCGAGGCGAATTTGAAGAAAGAATCAAAAAAGTTCTTGAAGAAATTGTGAAAAACAAAGATGAGCTTATTATTTTCATTGATGAAATTCATACCATTGTTGGCGCTGGCGGCGCTGAAGGAGCAGTTGATTTTTCCAATGTGATTAAACCTCATTTAGCTCGAGGCGAGATCCATTTAATTGGAGCCACGACTTTAGGAGAGTATCGAAAATATATTGAAAAAGATCCAGCACTTGAAAGAAGATTTCAACCAGTTTTAATTGAAGAGCCAACGGTTGAGCAAACGATTCAAATTCTTTTTGGACTTAAAGACAAATACGAAGCTCATCATAAAGTTAAGATTTCTCCAGGAGCAATTGTGGCAGCCGCTGAGCTTTCTTCAAAATATCTTACCTCTCGTCATCTGCCAGATAAAGCCATTGATCTTTTGGATCAGGCAGCGAGTCGAGTGGCTCTTTTAGCTTCTTCTTTGCCCAAAGAAATTGAAGAAAAAGAAAAAAGATTGAAAAAACTTGAAAGAGATTTAAATTATGCCAAAACTCATAAACAAAAAGAAAAAGTTTCTGAGCTGAAAAAAGAAATTGAGAAAGTTAAAAGTGAGCTTGAGCAGCTTAAAGCCAAATGGAAAAAAGAAAAAATTTCTACTTCCCCAGAGGTTTTGCCCGAACATATTGCTTTTATTGTTTCCAAGCTTACTGGAATTCCGGTTGGGGAGCTGACGGTTGAAGAAAAGGAAAGATTTTTGAAACTAAAAGAAAAATTAAAGGAAAGAATTGTCTCTCAGGAAGAAGCGATTGAAGCGGTTTCCAATGCAGTTTTGGTGGCTCGAGCTGGGCTTCGAGAAAAAAATCGACCCATTGCCACTTTTCTCTTTTTAGGTCCTACTGGAGTTGGAAAAACTGAGATGGCAAAATCTTTAGCTTGGGCAATTTTTGGAGATGAATCAGCTCTGGTAAGAATTGATATGAGTGAATATATGGAAAAACATTCTGTGGCTCGACTTATTGGCGCCCCACCTGGTTATGTTGGCTATGAAGAAGGTGGTCAGCTTACCGAAGCGGTTCGAACTCGTCCTTATAGCATCGTTCTTTTAGATGAGATTGAAAAAGCCCATCCTGAAGTTTTTAATCTTTTACTTCAAGTTTTTGATGAAGGAAGATTAACTGATAGCAAAGGAAAGGTAGTTGATTTTACCAATACCATTATCATTGCCACCAGTAACATTGGCTCGGATATTATCTTAACTGCTTTAAGAGAAGGAAGACCAATGGAAGAAATTAAAGAGGACATTCAACGACTTCTTTATCGCCATTTTCGACCAGAATTTTTAAATCGAATTGATGAGATTATCATTTTCCATCCTTTAAAACTTGAAGATATTGAAAAAATTGTTGCCCTTCAGCTTGAAAGAGTAAAAAGTTTAGCTTTAGCTCAAGGAGTTAAACTTGATTTTGATCAAGAAGTGATTAAATATTTAGCAAAGAAAGGCTATGTGCCTGAATTTGGAGCTCGAGAAATTAAAAGATTGATTTATCAAGAAATTGAAGTGCCTTTATCTAAAAAACTTTTAAAAGAAGGCTTGCCAAAAGATAAAAAAATCAAAGTTTCTTTGAAAGACAATCAAATTGTCTTTGAGTAAAAATGGCAAAAAAGCTTTCCAAAGAGGAAGCTAAAAAAAGGATTGAGAAATTAAGAAAAGAGATTGAGCGTCATGATTATCTTTATTATGTTTTGAATCGGCCAGAAATTTCTGATGCCGCTTATGACTCTTTGAAAAGAGAGTTAATTGAGCTTGAAAAGCAATTTCCAGAATTTGTTACTCCTGATTCTCCAACTCAACGGGTTGGTGGTCCGCCTTTGGAAAAATTTGAAAAAGTAACTCATAAAGTCCCGATGTTGACTTTAAATGATGCCATGGATGAAGAAGAATTAAGAGAATGGGAAGAAAGAATTAAAAGACTTCTTTCGCCCTCAGAAATCAAAAAATTAGATTATTTTGCAGAACTAAAAATGGATGGTTTGGCAATGAGTTTGATTTATCGAGATGGAATTTTAGTGAAAGGTGCCACTCGGGGCGATGGTTATACTGGCGAAGATGTGACTCAAAATGTGAAAACCATTAGAGCGATTCCTTTAAGGTTAAGATTAGAGAATTTGCCAAAAAAATATAAAAGACCAAAAGAGATTGAGATTAGGGGAGAGGTTTATATGTCAAAAAAAGCTTTTGAGAAGTTAAATGAAGAGCAAAGAAAGAAAGGTGAGCCTTTGTTTGCTAATCCCAGAAACGCGGCTGCTGGATCAGTGCGCCAGCTTGATCCCAAAATTACTGCTTCTCGCGAGCTTTCTTTTTATGGCTATCAAATTGTAACCGATCTTGGCTTTAAAACCCATCAAGAGTCTCATCAGGTAATGAAACTTTTAGGCATTCCTGATAATCCTTATAATCGCTATTGTAAAAATTTAGAAGAGGTGATTAAGTTTCATCATTATATCCAATCAATCAGAGAAAAACTTCCTTATGACATTGATGGTATTGTGGTTAATGTTAATGATAATCGAATTTTTGAAAAATTGGGAATTGTTGGGCGAGCGCCAAGAGGAGCGATTGCCTATAAGTTTCCTGGAGTTGAAGCAACCACCAAGATAAAAGATATTATCGTTCAAGTTGGAAGAACTGGAAAGTTAACTCCAGTGGCAATTTTAGAGCCGGTAAAAGTTGGAGGAGTCACTATTTCTCGAGCCACGCTTCATAATGCTGATGAGATAAAAAGATTAGGAGTAAAAATTGGTGATACCGTGATTGTCAGAAGAGCTGGTGATGTTATTCCTGAAGTCGTGAAGGTAATTACTTCTTTAAGAGATGGAAGTGAAAAAGAATTTAAGATGCCAAAAACTTGTCCTTATTGTGGCTCAAAAGTAATCAAAAAAGAAGGTGAAGTTGACTATTACTGCTCCAATCCTAACTGTTTTGCGGCTCAAAGAAGATATCTTTACCATTTTGTTTCCAAAAAAGCTTTTGACATTGAAGGATTAGGACCAAAAATTATTGATCAGCTTCTTGAGGAAGGATTAATTAGAGATGCTTCGGATATCTTTAAATTAAAGAAAGGCGATCTTATTCCTTTAGAAAGATTTGCTGAAAAATCAGCTCAAAATTTGATTGATGCCATTGAAAAGTCAAAGGAAATTCCTTTAGCTCGGTTTATTTATGCTCTTGGAATTAGACATGTCGGAGAAGAAACGGCTAATCTTTTAGCTACTCGATTTGGCTCGATTGAAAATCTAAAAAAGGCAAGTTTGGAAGAACTTAAAGAAATTCCTGATATTGGAGATATTGTAGCGGAAAGCATTTATTCTTGGTTTCATGACAAAAAGAATCTTGAATTTATTCAAAAATTGCTTGATGCTGGGGTAAAAATTCTTCCACCAAAGAAAATTAAAACTAAACTTAAAGGAAAAACTTTTGTCTTTACTGGAGCTTTAAAATCAATGACTCGAGACGAAGCTTCAGAAAAAGTTCGACTTTTGGGAGGACATGTTTCCTCTTCGGTCTCAAGAAATACTGATTATGTGGTGGTTGGAGAAAATCCGGGTTCAAAATATGAAAGAGCCAAAAAACTTGGAATAAAAATTTTAACCGAAGAAGAATTTCTCAAAATGATTCAAGAAGAATAATGGAGGAATATTTTTTAATTGAAGGAGGCAAAAAACTTAAAGGAGAAATTGAAACTTATGGGGCTAAAAATGCCGCCACTGCTTTGATTGCGGCAACTTTGCTGACTTCAAAAAGATGTTTTTTAAAAAATATTCCACCAATTAAAGATGTTTTGGTGATGCTTGAAATTTTAAAGTCAATGGGAGGAGAGGTTGAATGGAAAGATAAATTTAGCGTTTCAATTAGAAATAAAAATATTGACCCTGAGAAAATGGATCAAAGTTTAGTTGGAAAATTAAGATCTTCAGTTCTTTTGATTGGTCCGCTTTTGGCTCGATTTAAAAAAATAAAGATTCGACCTCCAGGAGGATGTGTGATTGGAGCTCGATCAATTGAAAGTCATCTTAAAGTTTTTTCTCAATTTGGGATAAAAATTGAAACTGATAAAAATTTTTTTTATTTTGAAAGAAAAAATCTTAAACCAAAAGAAGTTGTTTTACCTGAGCAAAGCGTGACGGCAACTGAAAACGCTTTGATGCTTGCCAGCGCTATTCCCGGAACTTCTTTGATTAAACTGGCAGCTTTGGAGCCTTATCCTCAAGAATTAGCTTTGTTTTTAAACAAACTAGGAGCAAAAATAAAAATTTCTCCTTTCTCTCATGCTTATCTGGTTTCCGGAAAAAAAGAATTTAAAAAAGGAGTTTCTCACTTTTTAATTTATGATCCAATTGAAAGTGGCACTTTTTTTGCCTTAGCTTTAGCCTCAAAAAGAAAACTTTTAATAAAAGGGGTTCATCCAGAATTTTTGGAAGCCGTTTTTTTGAAGGTAAGAGAATTTGGGGCAGAGATAAATTTTTTAAAAGAGAAAAAATCTTTTCGGGGCGAGGTAAAAGTTGAGATTATTCCTCCAAAAAATTTAAAGCCAATTTCTCTTCAGACTTTACCTTATCCAGGTTTTCCCACCGATCTTCAAGCCCCATTTTCGGTGCCCTGTACCCAAGCTGAAGGAATAAGTGAAATTTTTGAAGTAATGTATGAAGCCAGGCTCAATCATTTAAGAGAGCTTGAGAAAATGGGAGCGAAAGTGAAAATTTTAAATCCTCATCAGGCTCAAATTTTTGGAAAAACGCCTCTTTTTGGAAGAGAGATTAGAAGTTTTGATTTAAGAAGTGGCGCCACCATGATTTTAGCGGCTTTAATTGCTAAAGGAACTTCAAAAATTTTTGAAATTTCTCAAGTTGATCGAGGTTATTTTGAACTTGAAAAAAGACTTCAAAAAATTGGAGCCAAAATTGAAAGGAAAAAATTATCTTTTGAAAAGAATTAAAGTTTCTTTGCTTGAGGTGCTGGCATCTTTAGGACAAAATTCAATCTCAAGCAAGTTTTGAGGTAAAAGATCTTTTAAAGAAATTTTTAGTTTTAGCTTTCCTTTTTTAAGATTTTTCTTTTCTTTTAAAAGCTTTTGATTGAAATAAATTTTAAGGCTTTCTAAATCTTTCAAAATTTTAAGTTTAAGATAAAAGGTGTTTTCAATGAAGCTTCCATTTTGAGGTTCAATGATTTCTAAAGCTTTCTTGGAAGTTAAAATCACTGGATGAAGTTTAGCTTCATAAGGAATTTCTTGGTTGTATTTTTTAGGATCAAAGCCAGAGAAAAGAGCGAGCCATTTTTGGACTCCTTTTTCCCAGTTTTCAAATTGAGGGTCTTTTTCGGGATTTTTTGGAGGCGGACCTAAAGGATGGTCTTTTTCAACATACCATAAAATGTTATGGATTTGAGGGAAGTATTTTTCGCCAACCTTATAAATCCCAATAAATTCTCCATTAAGCATTGGTTTTTGAGGATAGCTAATTTTTGGAGGGGTAAATTTTTCTTTTGGCTTGCCTTTAAGAAATTCTTGGGCAAAATGATGCCAAATTGGCACCGCTAAAAGAACGGAATAGCCTTTAAGCATTGGAGAATTATCATTGTTCCCAACCCAAATGCCGGTAACATAGCTTGGAGTGTAGGCGATTACCCAGGCGTCACGGCTATCTTGAGTGGTTCCGGTCTTGGCAGCAATTTCATAATCATCAATTTGAACTAAATTGTTTTCTCCCCCAAAAAGAGGTGCTCGAGCTTTATTGTCTTTTAAGATGTCATTTAAAAGCCGAACTGCTTCTTGATTTTCAATAACAAGCTTTGGCTGATCCTCCCATTTTTCCAAAATATTTCCTTGGTTGTCTTTAATTTCTAAAATAAAGCTTTGAGGACGCCAGATTCCTTCCTGGGCAAAAACAGAATAGGCATGAACCATTTCAATTAATCGCACTTCACCACCACCAAGTACCAAAGAAAGGCCGTAACGCTTGGGATCAGTTAAGGTGCTAATGCCAAGTTTTTTAGCTAAATTAATTGTATCTTCAATTCCAGCCAGATATAAAACTTTAACTGAAGGAACATTAATTGACTGGGCTAAAGCTTCTCTTAAAGTGACCGGTCCGCGAAAGATTTTATCAAAATTTTGAGGTTCATATTTTTTCTCTGAAAGATCAAAATCAGTTTTGACATCAAAAACAATAGTTTGATCATTATATCCTTTCAAAAAAGCAGCTAAGTAGGCAAAGGGCTTGAAAGCCGAACCCGGCTGTCTTAAAGCCAGAGTACAGTTATAATTTCCCTGATTTTCAATGTCAAAATAATCATAAGAACCAACCATAGCTAAAATTTGACCGCTTCGGGCGTCCTCAACCACCATGGCAGCATTTTGAGCATTAGCAATCTTCCGGTTTCTTTCAACGCCCCATTTGATTGCTTCTTCAGCCATTTTTTGAACTTCAAGATCTAAAGTAGTAATGACTTTTAATCCTTTAGTTTTTAGAACTTTTTCTCCATATTTTTTTTCAAGATAGCTTTTCACATACATCACAAAATGAGGCGCTAAAATTTTAATTTTTGGAGGCTGAAGCTTAATTTTTTCTTTAATTGCTTCTTGATATTCTTTTTCTGAAATAAAACCATATTCTTTCATTTTCTTTAAAACCAGATTTTTTCTTTGAAGTAAAAGATTTAAATTTTTTCCATAAGGATTATAAAAAGTGGGGGCTTTTGGAATGGCAGCTAAAAAGGCGGCTTCAGCTAAAGTGAGCTCTTTCGCTGATTTTCCAAAATAAGTTTGAGAAGCTGCTTCAATGCCATAGCAGTTGTTGCCATAAGGGATTTGATTGAGGTAAAGCTCTAAAATTTTTTCTTTGGAATATTTTCTTTCAAGTTGAATTGCTAAAATAATTTCCCGAATTTTTCGAGTTAAAGTTTTTTCTGGTACCAAAAAAGCATTCCGGGCAAGCTGCTGGGTGATGGTGGAGGCTCCTTGGGCAAGCTTAAGATGGGTGAGGTTATAAACTAAAGCTCGGATAATGGCTTTGAGATCAAAAGCTGGGTGAGAAAAAAAATCTTTATCTTCAATGGCAATCGTTGCCAAAATTACTTCTTTTGGAATTTCTTCTAAAGGAATAACGGTTCTTTTTTCTTCACCATAAATTTCATAAAGAAGATTTCCA
>CAZNFF010000002.1:1847-29761 GCA_964572495.1 uncultured Candidatus Saccharibacteria bacterium | reverse complement strand
ATACAGCTTATGGTGATAGAATTCCTCATGATAATTGGACCTCTGGCTGGAGTGGGCAACTTTCTGGTACCATCACTACCTATCCTGGCTCTGGTCCACCAGATCCTCAAACTGGAAGCCAGCCCAGAAACTGGATTGGAAAGCTTTGGATTTACAATGTTAAATGTAGATTCGAAATTGTATGCACAGTATGCGACGATGAAGGAAATTGTGTAACTCATACTAGCTCTATTACCAGAGGAGCTGATTTAGAAGTAAATGTCAAACCAAGACCAATCTGGCAAGAAGTGTTTCCGTTTTAATTCGTTTGATTCAAAACCATGAAAAAAATTTTAATCTCTCTCCTTTTAATTGGACTTGGAATTTTTTTAAAAACAAACACTTTCGGAGCAGAATTATTAGCCCACTGGGGAATTGAACCAAGTGGAGGTGGTGAATTTGAATATCTTGTAAATCGCCCTTATTCTGGAGAGACTTTTACTCCAGGAGGAGAAGTCAGATTTCAAGGATATGTCACTCTTCCTGGCTGTCATAATGGTCTTTATTACAACAAAATCACTTTTTATGTAAGCGAACCTGAAAAACTCCACTATGAACTTGAAAATGCTTGTAATAATTGTCTTGGCGCTTCAAGTGGTTATGAAGGAATTATCATTCCTGATGATCAAAGCTGCCAATGCACTCTAGGAAGAAAATGTGGTGATGAAAAAGGAGCTTTCAATTGTAAAAACGTTTACAAGGATAATTGCTTTGCTATTGTAATTGATGAAGATCGAAAAATTCCCAAATTCTATAAATTTGGCACTACCTATCCTTCTGATATTCCTTACAAAGGACATCCAGCAAGAAAAACTGATAAAGTTGAATTTAACAAAACCTATACCCTTCCTTCTGATATTTGCAAAAAACTTAATCTCAAAGAAGGAGAAAAAAATAAAGTCTATTTCTGGATTCAATATTCTGGACTCCACTCCGACTGTGCTTGGCATTCAGCAATTGTTTATCAGGAAGGCTATATTGACTGTTCAACTCAAACTTCACTTCCACCCTCACCACCACCTCCACCTCCAGAGCCAGAAGGGATTCCTCCAATAGCTGAACTTATTGCACCTGAGATTGCAATTGAGAATACTACTGTGACTCTTGATGGATCGAAATCGCGTGACCCTGATGGAAATTATCTCGATTATTCATGGGGGGTGAAGGACTGGTGGGGTGGTGGTAGTTGGGGTTGGTGGGGTTGGGAATACACTGCTCCCTGGAAACTTGAAGTATTTGGGGAACCAGAGATTATTAACTCAATTTCTCCGATTGCTTCTTTGAAGATTCCTTATCTTCCAATTGAAGACCGATTACTTCCACCAGAAGCATTTGATTATGATCCTAATGAATTTTTAATTCCGGTAGATAAATGGGAATTAGATCTCTACTATTATCAGCCGAATAAGCTCTATTCTTATCTTGACCCTCTTCCCGAAGCCATTCCCCCCAAGTCTTTAGTTCCTTATCTTCCTTCAGGATTAGTAGAACAGTTCAAAAAATATATTGAAGAATCAATCGAGTGTTTTAAAGATGAAAAAAGAAGATGGAATGAAAGAAAAGAATGTTTTATAAATCTTAAGTCCATTACTGGGTATTTTAAGAATTTAAAAGAGAATTGGCGTTATGTTCAAGAAAGAGAAGGGTATTATTCTCGTCCTTTTCCTCGGAATTATGGTTTTCCTATTGATCTGGAAGGAATTGAAAGTTATATTGAGGAATACAAAAATAAAAAAATTGAAAAGGTCTATAATAACTGCTCAAGCGGAATTCGCGTAAAGCTTCATGTAGCTGATCTAGATGGTTTAGTTGATGGAGCTACTGCTTTGGTTAGGGTTCTTCCTTTCAATCTCCATCCAATCGCCATCATTGCTGCTTCAAAAAATGAGATAGAAATAGAAACACCGTCTGGAAGATTAACAAAACGGAAGATCTTTGGAGGCTATGAAGGAGAAACAATTACCCTTGATGGTTCCTATTCTTTTGATCCTGACGGAGGTTCAATTACCAAATATCAGTGGGAAGTAGGTTATCAGCCCCCTCCAAGTTGGACTATCGGAAGAGAAGGAGTAAAAATTCTTAACCCAGAAGAAAAAATAGTTCAAATCAAACTTCCTCACCTTGCCTCTAATATTGACCGAACTGATTTTGGAATCTGTCTTCGAGTTTGGGATGATGAAAATACTCCTTCTCCTTATGAATGTGTTAAACTTTGGATTTATAAAAAACAAACCGTTACAGTTTCTCTCACTTCTGATCTTACCACTGACTGGATCTGGCAAACCAAACCTTTGACCTTAACTTGGGATTCTGAAAATGCCTCAGAATGTCGTCGATGGATCGAAATCTGGAATCCTTTTGAAAATGTAAAATTGAAAGACACCTCTTTAGGTGATAAAATCCCTTATGATAACTGGACTTCTGATTGGAATGATCAGCTTTCTGGCACCATCACTACCTATCCTGGCTCTGGGCCACCAGATCCTCAAACTGGAAGCCAACCCAGAAACTGGATTGGAAAGCTTTGGATTTATAAAATTGAATGTAAAGATAACTCAGGAAACACCAAAGAAGCTCATCTTAAAGTAAATGTTAAACCAAGACCAATCTGGCAAGAAGTGTTTCCGTTTTAATTCAAGGCGAAAACTAGACCAATAATTTTTGGCGTCAGATTGTTTTAAAATTTTGGGATACCATTGAAAAAAAATTTTGGTTTAAACCCTTTGTGGATAACTTGACTTGATTAAAATTTGTTTTTAGAGAAAATTTAAAATAAGAAACCATGAATATTTCCAAACAATTTTTAGTTGTCTTTTTGTCTATTTTAATAGTAACCTCTTTAGTTGTTATTGGTATTGTTGGTGGAAAGAAATATTTTGCCCAGCAAGAGGCAAAACATCAGTTATATTTGGATTATCTTCAAAAAGGAGATGATTTTTTAAGAAAAGGCGAATTTTCTAAAAGCATAAATTCTTATCTTGAATCTTTAAAATTTGCTAAGAAAAATGAGGAATATATTGTAAGACGAAACATAGCTTTAGCGTATGCCGCAGAAACTCAATCTAAATATTCCACTTCTGTTCCAAAAGAAGCGTTTGATCAAATAGAAAAAGCAATTGAGCAGGCACCAGATGATTCAGAAAGTTATAGAATAAAAGGTTATCTTTTAGAAGTTTCATTTAATTTCCCAGAAGCGATAAAATTTTATAAAAAAGCAATTGAAAAAGATCCTAATAATGCTTTTGCTTGGGGAGGATTAGCCCATTGCTATTTTTATTTAAACAACGTAGAAGAAGCAAAGAAATCTCTTTTAAAAGCTTTTGAAATAAGCCCTTCTGATCCTTTAATTTCACTGGCAATGGTAAATTTCATTTTAATTCCAGAAAAAAATTATGATAAAGCTTATGATCTTTTAAATAGAGTAATCATTAATCCTAATATTCCCCCAAGAAGGCGGGCTGAGGCTTACAATTTATTAGGGAGAATCATGTTAGATAAAAAGGAATATGAAAAAGCAAAAGATTATTTTGAAGCAGCATTATCAGAAGATCCTAATTATTCCCTTTCCTATGCTCTAGAAGCTGCCTCCTTAATTTTAGGTTTTTTGGAAAATAAAATAAGCAGTAAGGAAGTGACTAAAGTTATTGAGCTATTAAATAAAGGGCAAGAAATTAATCCCTCAGATGCAAGAATAAAATATTGGTATGGTGTGTTTATGAGTCTCATCGGTCAAAATGAAGCAGCAAAAGCAATGCTAAATCTTGCTTTAGATACCGTGGATAAAGATATAACTTTGTGGGGGCCAGAGGTAAAAAATACATTAAAAGGAAGAATATATTTCAATCTTGCCAGTGTTTATTCGAAAACACTTGAAACAGAAAAAGCGATAGAATCACTTAAAAAAGCTATTTCTTATGATCCTAGTTTGAGAGAAACGTTGAAAAACCCTTATGTAATAGAATTTCATTTTAAAAATATTAAGAAAAACAAAGAATTTCAAAATTTAATTGGCAATATCTAAAAACATGAATAAACCAGTAGTAAAAATCATACTTATAGGAATGATAATTTTACTGGCAGTTATTTTTTTGAGCAATGTGACCGTTGCTGAAACATCAACTGCAGAAACATTAACTACAGGAGTAAAATATTATGTTCTCAAATCATATGATAATGAAGGAAATTTGATAGGGGAATATGAAGTTTCTCCTAATGATGTAGAGGATATGTTGAACCATCAGGAAGAGAAAAAGAAAGAATGGTCGGAAATGTATGGACACCCCCCAGAAGCTTGGGAGATATATGTAGATGATGATGGAGTTGTTCATGTAGACTGTGACAATGGTTACTACAATAGATATGAACCTGTTCCAGCCGAACCAACTAAACCAGCCGAACCAACCGAACCAACTGAGCCAACTGAGCCAACCGAACCAACTGAGCCAACTGAATCTACTGAGTCTACTTCTCCTCAAACTGAAGCTCCCTCTCCTACTTGTACTCCATCCTGCGGTTCTTGGAGTAGTTGTGACGTTCCCTGTGGTTGGGGCACTCAAAGTAGAACTTGTATTCGTTCAGATTGTTCCACTTATACTGAAACGCAACGATGCTTTGCTGGACCTTGCGTAAGTCTTACTTCTAGTTTTACTGGCAATTGGATTTGGCAAACCAAACCTTTAACCTTAACTTGGACTTCTCAATATGCTTCAAAATGTCGTCGATGGATTGAAGTTTGGAATCCTTTTGAAAATATCAGATTAATCAATACAGCTTATGGTGATAGAATTCCTCATGATAATTGGACCTCTGGCTGGAATAATCAACTTTCTGGTACTATCACTACTTATCCTGGTTCTGGTCCACCAGATCCTCAAACTGGAAGCCAACCTAGAAACTGGATTGGAAAGCTTTGGATTTATAAAGTTGAATGTGAAGCTTCAGGAATTACTAAAACAGCTGAATTTCAGATAAATGTTAAACCAAGACCAATCTGGCAAGAAGTGTTTCCGTTTTAATTTAAAGCAAAGACAAGAGCAATAATCTTTTTTGCTCCTGCTTCTTTTAAAATCTTAGCCAGCTCTTGAAGAGTGGCGCCACTGGTATAAACATCGTCAAATAAAATAATATTTTTTCCTTTAACTTTTCTTTTTTCTAAAACTTTAAAAATTCCTTTTACATTTTCTTTTCGCTCCTCAAAATTTAGCTTGGTTTGATCTTTGGCAGGTTTTATTTGAGCTAAAATTTTTTCTGAAAATTCAAAATTAAGTTTTTGAGCAATTTTTTGAGCAAAAAGAGCGCTTTGGTTAAAGCCTCGAAAATATTTTTTTCTTCTTGAAATTGGCACTGGAAGACAAAGAAAATTTTCTTGAAGTAAAAAATCTAGAAAAGAAGTTTTTTCAAGATAAAGAAAAATTAAAGCTGCAATTAAATTTGAAAGATCTTTGATAAGTTCATATTTATAAGCTTCAACAATTCTTGAAATAATTGGGGAAGAATAATTAGTTGCCGCTCCTAGAGCATAAAGAAAATTTTTTTGACGAGGATGATAGCAGCGCGAAATCTTTAGTTTATTTGAATTTTTGAATTTTAAAACAAAAAGCCTTTTTTTGCAGATAGGGCAAAACAAACTGCTATTAATTTGAATCTTTTCTAAACAATTTTGACAGAGATAAATTTTGTTTTCTTTTTCTAAAAATTTTCCACAAAAAATACATCTTTTCGGAAAAATTAAATCAAAAAAGTTTTCCAGAATTTTCTCTTTAAAATCAGAAAATTTGTGATATAATTTCATAAAGAAATTTTACCATGTTTTTTTCCCGGCTTCAAAATTTTTTGGGACTAAAAAGGAAAATTTTAGCGATTGATATTGGTTCTACCACTATCAAAATTGTGGAACTTACCTGCGGTCTCGAAAACAAAGTTTATCTTGAAAACTATGGTTATTTGGAAAATTACGGGCACCTAGAAAGAATTAATAATGCTTTTCAAACTTCAGAACTGAAAATGCTTGAAAGAGAAGTGGCTAAAGTAATTTCTTTTTTGCTTAGAAAAATGAGAGCAAAAACTAAAGAAGTTGTTTTTGGAGTTCCGATTTATTCTGTTTTTGCCACCACAATTGAACTTCCTCCAATGCCAGAAGGAGATCTTAAAAAAGCTATTCCTTATCAAGCAAAACAATACATTCCTTTTCCCCTCTCTGAAGCTTATCTTGATTGGTTTATTATTCAACCAAGCGAAGAAGAAATTAAATTTAGAAATCTTAACAAACAAATTGTTTTTCTTTTAGCTTATCCTTATGATATCGTTTCAAGATATGAGAGAATTGCCAAGCTTTGCAATTTAAAATTAAAATTTTTGGAGCTGGAAAGTTTGGCTTTAGGAGAATCAATTATTTCAGAGAAAGATCCTGTTTTTGTTCTTGATATTGGCTCTCGGGTCACCAATTTGATAATTTTTGACAACCAATTTCTTAGAATTCATCGTTATTTTGATCTTTCATCAGGTGATCTTACTGAAGTCATTGCTTCAGGTTTGAAAATTGATGTTTGGCGAGCCGAAAAATTTAAAACTCAGGTTGGTTTAAAACCTTCAGAAGCTGAAAAAGAAATTTCAAGTTTAATGTATCCGGTAATTGATTCGATTTTAAGAGAAGTTTCTAAACTAAGAGATTTTTATCTTCATAAAACTGGCCGAAAAATAAAAAAATTGATTTTAGCTGGCGGAACAGCAAATATGCCTGGTTTTTTAGAATACTGCGCCTCTCAATTTCCAGAAATGAAAGTAGAAAAAGCCAATGGATTTTCAAAAATTATTTATCCAAAAGAACTTGAACCTCTTATTAAATATCTAAAAACCACCTTTTCAGTTTCTAATGGACTTGGCTTAAGATATTTCCATAAAACTTAAAGTTATCCACAAGAAAAATTTTATTTTAACTAAAAATCAGGTATAATTAAAATATGTTTTACTACGGTCCTTCGGTTGAAACTGAAAGAGAAAAATATCCTTTGCCTTGGAAGCTTTTTTTTGGCACTTTGATTTTTGCCCTTCTTTGTTTTGGTTTTTATTTTCTTTCTGATAGATTCCTTCTTCCTTCTTTAAGAGAAAAAAATCAAAATTTAAGAGTTGAAATTAAAAGTCTTGGAAAAGAAATTGATGAGGAGAGCCGAAAAAAGGTAGTGCTTTTTTGGAGCCAAACCCAAAATTTGAAAAAAATTTTAAAAGAACATCCTTATCCCACCAAGCTTTTAGATGTCATTGAAACTTTAACTCCAAAAGGAGTTAAAATTACTCGACTTAATGCTGATTTAGAAAAAGGAATTTTAAAAATCTATGGAGAAAGTGATGAGCTTAATTTAGCTTACTTTTTGGCTTCTTTAGAAAAAAACAAAGATTTTTCTAATGTTAGAATTAAAACTTTTGGTGAAGGAAAGTTTTATTTAGAATCAAATTTTGATTTAAATTTGGTAAAATTTTAAAAATTATGAAAAGCATCCCTCGAATTTTAATGATCACCGCTAGTGTTTTTTTCCTTCTTATGGGAATTTGGGTTCTTTTTAGTTATGATTATCCATTACTTCAAGAAATAGTAAGAAGTTGGCAAGAAAAAAAGCTTCTTGAAAAAGAATATCAATTTGAAAAAGAAAAACTTAAAAAAATTCAAGAAATTTTTGAAGCCTACCATTCTTATCTTCCTGCAAAAGAAAGACTTTCCCTTCTTCTTCCAGAAAAAGTAGAAAACGGGGAAATTGTTTATCAGCTTAAAGGTTTGGCTGATATTTCAAATGTTAGTTTAAATCGAGCCGTGTTTAATGAAATTAAACTTGAAAAAGAAGGACCGGCATATCTTAAAAAAGAAAAAGAAAAAAAATTAACTAAAGATTTTGGAATCATTTCTATTGCCTTGGAAGCTGAAGGTGATTACCCTTCCATTAAAGAATTTTTGAGAAAAATTGAAACCAATATCAGAGTAATGGATGTTAAAAAAATGGAATTTTTCAGCACTGAAAAAGGTCTTAAAGGAAGTTTTACGATTCACACCTATTATCAACATCAATAAAAATGGCAGTTAAAGTTGGAAAAAAAGCAAAAAAAAGTTTAAGAATAATTTATCTGATTATCGTCTTGGCGTTAATTTTTGTTGGTTTTATTATCTTTAGAAAAATCCAAAGTGTTAGAAAAGAAGTAGTAATTAAAGAAAAATTTGATGTTACTGAAGGACTTGAAAAAATCTCAGTTAAAGAAGCAGAAGTAGTTTTAAAAAATCCAGCTTTTTCAAATTTTAGATCTTATGTTCCAAAGCTAATTATTCCTCCTGGAATTTTAGGAAAAGAAAATCCATTTAAATAAAAAACTATGCACCCTCTTTTAAAATACCTTTTAGAAAATGGCAAAATTTCAAAACCTTTAGCGGAAAAGATTGAAAAAGAAAGTGAAGTTTTAGAAAAAAGAATTGAAGAAATTTTGATAGAAAGAGAAATTTTATCTGAAGATGAGCTGGCTCAGATAAAATCAAAACTTTTAGGTCTTCCTTGTCGTTTTTTAAAGGAAGACGAAAAAATTCCTTCTGAAGTTTTAAATCTTATTCCTGAAGAGGTTTCAAAAAATTATCAAATTATCGCTTTAGGAAAAAAAGGAAATGTTTTAGAAGTTGGAATGGTTTATCCTGAAGATGAAAAAGCTCAAGAGGCTTTAAAATTTTTGGCAAGAAAGTTAAATGTTGATTTGGAAATTTATCTTATAAGAAAAAAAGATTTAGAAATTGCTTGGCGAGGGTATGAGCTTTTTGATAAAGAACTCGCCGAAGTCTTTGAAGAAATAAGAAGGCAAGGAAGAAAATTTCGACCGGTTCAGCGAATTATTAATCTTGAAGAAGCCACTGGCATTATTGGCGAAGAAGCTCCGATTATAAAACTTGTTTCTATTCTTTTAAAATATGGTGTTCGATACCAAGCTTCTGATATTCATATTGAGCCTTTAAAAAATAAAACTCGAGTAAGGTATCGAATTGATGGTGTTTTAAAAACAGTCGCTTATCTTCCTTTAGAAATTTTATCGCCAGTAATTTCTCGAATTAAAATTCTTTCTCAGCTCAAAATCGATGAAACCAGAATTCCTCAAGATGGAAGATTTACTACCATTATTGATGGTAAAGAAATTGATTTTCGAGTTTCTACTTTTCCCACTGCAGTTGGTGAAAAAGCGGCTTTAAGAATTCTTGATCCTGAAGTTGGTTTAAAAAAATTTGAAGAACTTGGTGTTGCTTTTACTAATAAAGAAATCATTGAAAAAGCTTTAAAAAAACCTTTTGGAATGGTTTTGGTAACTGGTCCGACTGGATGTGGTAAAACTACTACTTTGTATGCTTTAATTCAAAAATTGAGAAAAGAAGAAATTAATATCGTTACCTTAGAAGACCCAATAGAATATTTCATTGAAGGTATCAATCAATCTCAAATTAGACCTGAAATTGGCTATACTTTTGCTTCTGGTCTTCGTCAAATTTTAAGACAAGATCCTGATGTCATTATGGTTGGAGAGATTCGGGATGAAGAAACCGCCGCTTTAGCAGTTCATGCTTCTTTAACTGGTCATCTAGTTCTTTCAACTCTTCATACCAACAATGCCATTGGAGTTATTCCTCGCTTGGTAGATATGGGTGTTCCCACTTATCTTTTACCTTCTTCATTGGCAGTAATGATTGCCCAAAGACTTGTTCCAAGACTCTGCCCTTATTGTAAAGAAAAATATCAAGCTGATCCAAAAACTGAAGAAATTATTGATAAAGCACTTTCTTCTTTGCCAGAAAAATTAAAAGAAAAAATTAAATTTGAAAAACCTTATTATCTTTGGCGAGGTAAAGGTTGTCCCAAATGCCGCTTTCGAGGTATCTCGGGACGAATTGCCATTTTTGAAGCCTTTGAAATGACTGAAAATTTGGCTAAAATTATTAGTGAAGGTATAGATGAGGAAAAAATTTTTGAAGAAGCGAAAAGACAAGGCATGCTTACAATGCGGCAAGATGGAATTTTGAAAGCTTTGGAAGGTATTGTTCCCTTGGAACCCGTTTTAAGAGAAACCGAAGAATAAAAAATCTATGAGCGAATGGAAACAAAAAATGCATTATTTAATGGAACTTTGCGCCAAACATGGCGCTTCAGATTTGCATTTGATTGTTGGAAGAAGACCGGTTTTAAGAATTGATGGCAATTTAATCCCGATTTCAAAAGAAGAAGTTTTAACGCCTGAGATGACTCAAAATTTAGTTTTTTCTATCCTTACCGAAGAGCAAAAAGAAAAATTTTTAAGATACAAAGATTTGGATTTTTCTTATTCTCTTGAAGATAAAGCCCGCTTTCGAATTGCAATTTATTTTCAGCGAGGTTTTGTTTCCGCTTCTTTAAGATTAATTCCTTCTCGAATCCGAACTATTGAAGAACTTAATCTTCCACCAGTACTTCATCGTTTTGCCAAATATTCTCAAGGATTTGTTTTGGTGACCGGTCCGGCTGGTCATGGAAAATCAACTACTTTAGCGGCAATTTTAGATGAAATCAATCATACCCGAATGGATCATATTGTTACCATTGAAGATCCAATTGAGTACATTCTAGTCCAAGATCGAGCTTTAATTGATCAAAGAGAAGTCGGTACTGATACTCTTTCTTTCCATCGAGCTTTGAGGGCAGTTTTGAGACAAGATCCTGATGTCATTATGGTAGGCGAGATGAGAGATCCTGAAACAATGGCGGCTGCAGTGACTGCCGCCGAGACCGGTCATTTAGTTTTTTCAACTTTGCATACCAATTCTGCTTCCCAAACTATTCATCGAATTATTGACTCTTTCCCAGCGGCTCAGCAAAATCAGATTAGAAGCCAGCTAGCCAGCACTTTGGTGGGTGTAATCTCTCAAAGATTAATTCCCAGAATTGAAGGAGGAAGAATTCCGGCTTGTGAGGTAATGTTTGTGAACTCGGCTATAAGAAACTTGATTCGAGAAAATAAAATTTATCAAATTGATCTTATTATTGAGACTTCTTATGAGGAAGGAATGATTTCTTTAAATCGTTCCTTGGCAGAGTTGGTAAAGCGGGGCGAGATTTCTCTTGAACAAGCTGAATTTTATTCTTTAAATCCAAGAGATTTAAGATTGCTTTTAAAAGAATCTTAATTTATGCTTTTTTCTTATTCAGCTCGAGATGAAAAAGGAAAGCTTGTTGCTGGAAAAATCAGAGCACCTTCAAGAGAGACGGCAATTTCTTTGCTGCTTCAAAGAGGTTATTATATTCTTTCTTTAACTGAACTTGAAAAAAAATCAATTTTTAGAAGGATTGTTGAATTTTTCCGAAGAGTCGGAAAAAAAGATCTTTTAATTTTTTGGCGTCAATTTTCGGTTCTTTTAAGCGCTGGCGTCCCTATTGATCGTTCTTTAAAAACTCTTTATCGGCAAACCAGAAACCCAAACCTAAAAAAAGCTTTAGGAGAAATTATTTCTGATGTTGAGGAAGGTCTTTCTTTATCAAATGCTTTTGCCAAGCATCCTTATATTTTTTCTGAATTTTTTGTCCAGCTTTTGAGAGCAGCAGAGATTTCAGGAAGGGTAGAGCAAACCGTAAATTACATTGCTTCCTATCTTGAAAGAGAAGTTTCTTTTTCAAAAAGAGTTTTTCATGCTTTAACTTATCCAACAATTGTTATTGCTATTTTTATTGCAGTTGTGGTTTTAATCACGATTTTTGTTTTTCCTCAACTTTCTGATCTTTTTGAAGCAAGTCAAGTAAGTCTTCCTTGGATTACTCGTTTCTTTCTTTCTCTTGGAAATTTTTTTGTTTCTTGGGGAGTTTTTATTCTTATTTTTTTAATTCTCTTAGTTGTTGCTTTAATCAACTACTTTCGAACTCGGGAAGGAAAAGCTTTATGGTCTGAAATTCAGCTAAGACTTCCCATTTTTGGTGATCTTTTTAAAAAAATTGCAGTGGTAAGATTTTCCCAAGGAGTAGCAGTGCTTTTGAAAGGAGGCATTTCTCTTCCAACTGCAATTGAGATGGGAGGAAAAATTACGGCTAATGTTGTTTTTGAAGAAGCGGCTTTTGAGATTGCTGAAGGAGTAAGAAGGGGAGAAAGCTTTTCTAATTTAGTTGCTGGCTATCCCAAACTTTTTGGAGAAATTGTTAGTGCTATGATTGCTGTTGGTGAAGAAACTGGAAAAATTGACGATCTTTTAGAAAAAGTAGCCCAGTATTTTCAAGAAGATGTTGATAGTAAACTTTCCATCTTGTCAGAATTAATTCAACCGATTATAATTGTCATCTTAGGAATTTTTGTTGGAACTTTGGTTGCTGCTGTTCTTTGGCCAATTTACAGTTTGATTTTAGCAATTTAAAGGTCGAAAAAGTTAAATAAAATTCAATGAATAAAAAATCCTTTACTTTAGTTGAACTTTTGGTAGTCGTTGCCATCATTAGTATTTTAGCTGCCGGGCTTTTAGTAGGTTTGGGAACGGCTCGAAAAAAAGCCCGCGATGCTCGTCGACTGGCTGATTTAAGGAATGTTCAAAGCGCCCTGGAAGCTTATTATGCCCAAAATAATGAATATCCTGCCGCTACCAGCTGGGATGATTTAGAAGATGCTTTAAGCAATGCTGGGATTACTTCTCAACTTCCAAATGATCCTTTGAAAGGGTGGAGCTATGATTATACTGACTGTGATAGTAAACAGCGCTATATTATTCGAGCCAAATTAGAAGATCCAACTCATAATTGTCCTCCTAATTATACTCCTCCTTCAACTGCTGGCTGTAGTGATGCTAGTTTCACCTGCCCGGCAGATTGCAGCTGGGTTTGCATTACTTTCAAATAAATGGTTCTTGTTGAAATTTTTCTTTTTGTTTTTGGTTTAGTTTGGGGAAGTTTTTTAAATGTTTTAATTTTCAGATATAATCCAAATCAAAAATTTGATTTTTTAAAGATAATTTCTGGAAGATCAAGGTGTCCTTATTGTAAAAAGAAGCTTTTAAAAAGAGATTTAATTCCAATTTTAAGTTTTTTCCTTCTTAAAGGAAAATGCCGATTTTGTCAGAGAAGAATTTCTTTTATTTATCCTTTAGTTGAGTTTCTTTGCGGTCTTTTTACCCCTTTAATTTTCATCAAAACTTATCCTAATCTTTTTTTGTTTCTGTTATGGTTTTTAATTTTTTCGACTTTAATCGTTCTTTCCTTTATTGATTTGAGGTTTCTTTGTGTTCCCAATCAGCTTTTAAATTTTTTTCTTCTTTTAAGTTTGATTTTAGTTTTTTTTCAAAATTCTCCTTCCCATTATTTTTGGAACATTTTCCCTCAATTTAAGATTAAAATTTTAAATCATCTTCTTGGAGGAATTATTTTTGGCTTTCCTTTATGGCTTTTTTCTCAAAAAACCAAAGAGAAACTTTTAGGTTTTGGAGATGTCAAAGCAATCCTGGCTTCAAGTTTTCTTTTTGGCTGGCCAAAAGCAATCCTGGTTTTTAATCTTTCTTTTCTTCTTGGAGGAATTGGAGCTTTAATTTCAATGCTTTTTTTCAAAAAAAACTTTCATTCCAAACTTCCTTTTTTGCCATTTTTAGCTTTAGCCATCTTTTTAACTTTCTTTTTAGAAGATCAAATTTTAAATCTTTATTTAAGTCTTTTTGAAACATGAAAAAAGCCTATACCATTGTTGAGTTATTAGTGGTAATAAGTTTAATCATTATTTTTTCTGGAATAGGAGTTTATTTCTCTCAAAAGACCAAGCAAGTAAATAAACTTGAGCGGGCAAAGATTTTTTTGGCTTCAAAAATTCATCTGGCAAGAAGTTTAGCTTTATCACCTCAAAAAATAAATGGAAAACAACCATTTGGTTTTGGAATTTACATACCTTCTTTTCCAACTAATCATTTTTATCTTTTCGCTGATTTAGATAACAATCATCAGTGGACTGATAATTCTGAAACAGTTGAAGAATTTTCTTTAGAAAAACTTACTGAAATCTCTTCTGCCGATCTTTCAGTTGGAGGCGTTTTTCAGCTTCATCTCTTTTTTGCTTTTCCTGACGCTAAAGTTTATTTTAATGGCGATGAAAAAGTAAAGTTTGCGAAAATTACTTTAAAAGAAAAAAGCAGCGGAAGAGAGGGAGAAGTTTATGTTAATCAATTAGGTCAAATCAGTTTTTAAGATAAAAAAACTTCCACTATCTTTCAAAATCAAAACAAAACCTTCTTTTTCAAAGTACCAAAAATCTTTTACTTTTTCTGATAAAGGATAAAAATTAACTGGTTTTCGAGGATCAAGCTCAACAAAAAGAAGCTTTTTTTCATCTAAAACAAAAACATGCCAGTGATCTTTGTAAAATTCAATTTTTTTAACCGAAGAAAAACTAATTAGCTGATCTACTTTTCCTTTATTTCTAATTACTGGAGAGAAAATTTTTTTAAGATATTTTATCTTAATCTTTCCATCGTTTAAAAAGACAAGTTTTTCTTTATCAGGCAAAATAAGATCAGCTTTTAAAGGTTTTTCATTTAAAAGTTTTTTTCTCTCTAAATCAAAAACAAATTTTCCTTCTTTTTTAACAAAAATCAAAAATCGGTCTTGTTTTAATTTTATTTTTTCTAATTCCAAACTTGAAGTTGAACTTGAAGTTAAAAGAAAATCAAGAGGAATAACTTCTTTGCTTTTAGAAAAAAGATTTTCTTTGACAAGATTATTTTCCTTGTCAACTAAAAAAATTTCACCTTTTTTTGGATTAATTTCAAAAAATTTTTCCTTTATTTTTCTTAACCTTTTTATTTTTCCTTCTAAAAGATCAAATTCAAAAATTGACTTTTCTTTTTGATTTGAAATTTTTCCTAAAAAAAGTAATTTTTCTGAAGAGAAAGGAAAAGGAAAGACTTTTTCAACCTCAAGCTTTTTAGGCAAAAACTTTTTTTCAAATTTTTTTTCTTTTAAATCAAAAATTTTTAGCTGATTTTTATCTTTAAAAATTAACTTTTGCTCTTTTTCTAAAACTGCCATCAAAGGAAGACTGCTTTTTAAAACAAAATTTTCTTCAAGATCTTTTTTGATAAGTTTTACCTTTCCAAAGGAAACTAGCTCTGGAAGAACTTCAATACTTTTTTTCCACTCAAAATAGCCTTCTTTTTTGATTTCTAAAAAATATCTTCCTGGCAAAAGTGCCTCAAAAAAATAACCTCCAAAAAGTCTTTTTTTTGGATGAGCCAATTTTTTATCTAAGAAAAAAGAAATTTTTTCCTCAGGTTCAACTTCAAGATAAATCGCGCCAGTTTTTTCAATTTTTGGTTTCTTTTCAGTAAAAGAAACTTTAACCCCAAAAAAAGAAAAAGATAAAAAGAGGAAGAAAACAAAAAAAAGAAAAACACAACTCCAAAAAAGAAAAGTTCTCCTTTTTTTGTTTAGAAGAATCATATTTTTGTAAAATTTTAATTCATTTTTTAAAAAAATAAATCCTCCGGCTTTTGCCGGAGGAGTTTAATTAAATTAATTCTTACTTTTTCTCTTCTTTTCTTTCAAAGCTTTCTTCGCTTTCTCAATAACACTTATAAGACTTTCAATCCAATAAGGTGGGAATTTCCGTGCTTTTTCATCTAGGTGTGAGTGATATTCTAAAATAAGTCTTCTTTCGAGTTCTTCGATTTCCTCTAAACTCAATACTTCAAAATTGAGGTTTGATAAATTCATATCTCCACCTCCTAAAAATTTTTTTAATTTTCTATCTAATTTTTAACAAATTTTTTCAAAGAAGTCAAGAGGGATTTTAAAAGAGTTATTTTTTGATAAAATTAAAAAAACTTGTATGGAAAAATTTTTTGAAATTTTAGAACATCCAGCAGATTTGAAAATAAAAGTTTTTGGAAAAGATTTAAAAGAAATTTTTGAAAATTCAATGAAAGCCATGGAGGAAAATTTACGTCCCGAAATTGATTTTTCTTCAAAATCAGAAATTGAAAGAGAAATTAAAATCAAATCTTTGGACTGGGAAACTCTTTTGGTTGATTTTTTAAGCGAAATTTTGTATCTTTCTTTAACTTACAAAGAAACTTATCAAAAAATAAAGTTTTTAAAATTTAAAGAATTTGAAATTGAAGCGAAAATTTTTGGAAAAAAAGTTAAAAGATTTGGCTTGGAAATTAAAGCAGTCACTTATCATGATTTAGAGATTAAAAAAACTGAAAATAATTGGCAGGCAACCATTCTTTTTGATATCTAATCTTTGACAAAAAAGCTTTTTTAGCTAAAATCAAAACCAAATGAAAAAAGAGTTCAATGTTTTAATTTGTGGTGTTGGTGGACAAGGAATTTTGACTTTAAAAAAAATTTTAGGCTTTGCCGCCATTAAAGAAAAAAAGAATTTCTTAGCTTCAGAGCTTCATGGCTTATCTCAAAGACAGGGGTCAGTGGCGGTTCATTTTAGATTAGGAGAAGTTTTCTCGCCATTGATTTCTGAAAATGAAGCTGATCTTATTTTAAGTTTAGATCTTTATGAAGCAAAAAGAAATTATAACTTTGCCCAAAAAGAAACTACTTTTGTCATCAATGATCATCTTTTTCCTTTTTTAAATGAAAGAGAAGAAGAAATTAAAGATTTTTTAAAGAAAAAATTTAAAAAAGTTTATTTTCTTCCAGCCAGCAAAATTTGCCAGGAGAAACTTAAAAGCGAGGTTTTTGCTGGCGTTTTTCTTTTAGGATTTTTAGCCAAAGAAAAAATTTTGCCTTTAAAAGAATCTTCTTTAATTTTTGGCATTGAAAATACTTTAAAAGAAAAAGGTCTAGTTCAAAACAAAGAAGCTTTTAATTTAGGAAAAAACTATGCTTGATTTAATTATCATCGGAGGCGGTCCAGCTGGAATTACGGCAGCAATCTATGCCGCTCGAAAAAAACTTAATACCCTTCTTTTAACCAAAGATTTTTTTGGTCAGGTCGCTCATGCTTTTTTTATTGAAAACTATCCTGGCTTTAAAAGAATAAAAGGAATGGATTTGATGAAAAAATTTAAGGCACATCTGGAAAAATTTGATGTCGCTGTTAATCAAGGGGAAAGTGTGGTGAAAATTAAAAAGAAAAAAAATTTCTTTGAAGTTTTAACTTCAGAGGAAGATCGCTATCAGGCTAAAGCCATTATCATTGCCAGTGGTGCTTCTCCAAGAAAGCTTGGTATTGAAGGAGAAAATAAATTTTTAGGTCGTGGCGTTTCTTATTGCACCGTTTGTGATGGTTTTTTGTTTTCTCAAAAAGAAGTGGCAGTAATTGGAGGAGGTAATGCTGGCTGTGAAGCTTCGCTTTATCTTCTTCCAATTGTGAAAAAAATCTATTTAATTGAAGCTTCAGATCGACTTCGAGCCGATCCGATAACCTTAGAAAGAATTTCTCAATCTAAAAAAATTGAAGTCCATTTAAAAACCAAAGTTCAAAGAATTGAAGGAAAAACTTCGGTTGAAAAAATTATTGTGGAAAAAGGAAAAGAAATAAAAGAGATTCCAGTAGAAGGTGTTTTTATTCAAATTGGAACTGTACCTGAAACTGATTTTGTTAAAGGATTAGTTAAAACCGATAAAAACGGAAAAATCATTATTAATCCTCGAACTGGCGAAACTTCTACCAAAGGAATTTTTGCTGCCGGTGATGTCACCAATACCATTTATCATCAAATTGTGATTGCCGCTGCTCAAGGAGCTATTGCGGCGCTTTCAGCGGCAAAGTATCTTGAAAATTTAAAAAAATAATTTATGGAAAAAGTTGTCGTTTATGTTGATGGTGCTTCTTTAGGAAATCCTGGTCCAGCTGGAGTTGGAGTTTATTTTAAAGAAGGACCAAAAAAATTGGCTCAAAAAAGTTTTTCTAAAAATGTTGGCAAAAAGACCAACAATCAAGCCGAATATCTTTCCGCGATTTTTGCTCTTGAGAAAGTAAAACAGATTCTTGGAAAAAAAGCTTCAAAAAATTTAAAAGTAGAAATTTTTTCTGATTCTGAAATCTTGGTTAAGCAAATGAATCATCTTTACAAAATTAAAGAAAAAAATTTGATTGACTTTTTTATCAAACTTCATAATCTTTGTTTAGATTTTAAAAAGGTCAAGTTTTATTTGATTGAAAGAGAAAAAAATAAAATTGCTGATCAGCTTGCCAAAAAAGCGGCTCAAAATTTATGAATAAAAATCTTTTTTATTTTTCGATTTTAATTTTTGTTTTAGCTTTTGGAGCCGGGCTTTGCCTTGGCGTTTTTTTAGGAAAATCTAATTCTCAAAAAATCGAAAAAATTTCTTTAAAAGAGGCTTCCCAAAGAGTGGTTGATTACACCAATAAATATCTTTTACCTGAAAATTTGAAAGCCATTTTAGTTGAACAAAGCTTTGATCAAGAAACTTCGCTTTACAAAATGAAATTAAAAGTTGGAAAAGAAGAATTTGAAGTTTATACCACTTTAGATGGAAAATATCTTTTTCCTCAAAGAATTGATATCACTTTAAGTCCTCAAGAGAAAATCTTAAGCCAAATTCCAAAAAAAGAAACTCCAGAAGCTTTGCTTTTTGTAATGAGTTTTTGTCCTTTTGGAAATCAGGCAGAAGAAATTATTTATCCGGTAGTAAAACTTTTAGGAGAAAAAGCCAAAATTGAACCTCATTATGTCATTTATCAAAATTATCTTGGCGGTGATCCTAACTACTGCCTTGAAAATGGAAAATATTGTTCCATGCACGGAATTGAAGAGCTTAAACAAGATATAAGAGAGCTTTGTATTTTTAAATATCAAAAAGAAAAGTTTTGGGATTATTTAATGGAAGTTGATGAGAAATGTTCTTTGGAAAATATTAAAACTTGCTGGGAAAAAATTGCCCAAAACCATCAAATTGATATTGAGAAAATAAAACAATGCGAAAAAAACGAAGCTCTTTCTTTGCTTGAAAAAGAAGTGGCTTTAAACCAAAAATATCAAGTTACTGGCTCGCCAACTTTAATTATTAATGGCTTTGAATATCAAGGAGAAAGAAATCCTCAAGCTTATAAAGATGCAATTTGTGCTGGGTTTTTAAATCCACCCAAGGAATGTAAAGAAACCCTTCCCACTTCAACTGACTTTCTGGGGTTCTGTCAATAAAAGATTTTCTTTTTCTTCAAAAGCTTCAATAATTGGTTCTAAATTTCCTTCCAAGATCTCATCAAAATTATAAAATGATTTGTTTATTCGATGATCGGTAATTCTTTTCTGGCAAAAATTATAAGTTCTTATTTTTTGAGCTCGAAAAGCACCTTTAATTTGATTTCTTCTTTCTTTTAAAAGACGCTCTCTTTCTTTTTCTTCTTCCATTTGATAAAGTTTGGCTTGAAGAATTCTTAAAGCAATTTCTCGATTTCTTTGCTGGGTTCTTTCTTTCTGGCAGGCAACCACAATTCCAGTTGGTTTATGTTTAATTCTCACTGCGGTTTCAACTTTATTAACATTTTGTCCTCCAGGACCAGAGGAGCGGAAAAAGCTAATTTCAAGATCTTCAGGTTTGATTTCAATTTTTTTTGCTTTTGAGGGCGTTAAAACTGCGACTGAAGCAGTTGAGGTATGAATCCGACCTGATTTTTCAGTAAAAGGCACTCTTTGAACCCGATGAACTCCAGCTTCGTATTTAAAATAATCATAGACATTTTTTCCTTTGATCTCAAAAACAATTTCTTTTATTCCGCCAAGATCGGTTCTTTTTTCATCTAAAATTGAAACCGAAAATCCTTTCTTTTGAGCAAATTTCTGATACATTGAAAAAAGATCAAAAGCAAACAAAGCCGCTTCTTCTCCTCCAACCCCAGCTCGAATTTCAACAATAATTTCATCAATTCTTTCTTTTTCTTCTCCTTTAATTTTTGCTTCAATTTCCTTTTCAATTCTTTCTTTTTTTTCTTTCAAATTTTTAATCTCCTCTTCAGCCAATTTTTTAATTTCAAGATCAGTTTCTTTTTCATAAAGCTCTAGGTTTGCTTCAATTTCTTTTTCAATTTTTTCTTTTTCTTCAAAAAGATCCAAAAGTTCTTTTAAATGGGTAAGTTTTTTTGAAAGCTCTTTATAGCTTTCAGAGAAAAAATTAGGCTCGATTTGCTGGAGCCTTTCTAAAGTTTTTTGGTATTCTTTTTCAATTTCTTTTTTATTAGCCACGGCGCGCTTTTTCAGCTTCTTTTCTTTTTCTTTCAAATTTTTCTACTCTTTTAGCAGTATCAACGATTTTTTCTTTTCCAGTATAAAAAGGATGACATTGAGAGCAAATTTCAACTTTAATTTCTGGCACCGTTGCGCCAACAATAAATTCCGCGCCACAGGCGCATTTTACCTTAGCTTCTTTATAATATTTTGGATGAATTCCTTTTTTCATCGCTTTTAACTATACCATTTTTTTAATTTTTTTCAACCTCTTTTTCTAAAAGCTCAAAATAAAGCTTCATTAAAGTTTTAGTTACTTTTCCTGGCTTTCCTTTTCCAATTGTCTTTTGATCAATTTTTATTACCGGAAGAACCCCTTTTCCGGTAGCGCTAATAAAAGCTTCATCAGCTTCAAATACCTCAGAAAGCTTGATTTCTCTTTCTTTGACCTTAAAAAATTTTTTTGCCAGCTTAATCACTTTTTTTCGAGTAATACCTTGAAAAATTCTTTCTTTTGGAGTAATTAAGGTGTTATTTTTAAAAATGAAAAAATTGCTTGTGGCTGATTCTAAAACTTTTCCTTTAGAAACATAAAGTGGCTCTAAAGCTTTTTCTTTTAAAAGTCTTTTTTGGCTTAAAAGCAAAGGAAAATAAAAAGTATGTTTCATTTCAAAAAAAGGTCGCTCAAACTCAAAAGTAATAAGCTTTATTCCTTTTTCATAAAAAGATTTTGGAGGAAAGAAAAGTTTTTCTATCAAAACCAGAAAATTTGGTTTTCCAAGATAAGTTTTACCATCAAAAGTTTTGCCTCCACTTAAAATTAGCCTTACCGCACCATTTTTTACTTTGTTTTTTTCAATCAATTTTTTGATAATCTTTTCAATTTCCTTTTCTTTCAATTTAAAATCTTCTCCAAAAACCGTTTTGGCATTTTTTAAAAATCTTTTTAAATGATCTGAAAGGAAAATTGGTTTTCTTTGAAGAAAAATCAAATAATCAAAAATTGCCATGCCTCTTAAAAAGCCAAGCTCATTTAAAGGAAGCCTCACTTTTTTAGCTTTAACAATCTTTTTTTGATAAAAGCAAAAAGGATAAAGCATTTTTAAAACTTGTAAATGAAGATAGAATAGCCAACGCGATCAAAAGGATGATAAGGATCTTTGAGCCAGCGATATTCATCTTCAGGTCTTCGTCTCTGTCCTGGATGAAGCTTTCCTTTAGCGCCTTGAAGATAAGTCAGCGATAAAGCAAAATAGCCTTCTGGTTTGCCTTTAGCTGACCACCAAGGGATAAATTTTTCTTTTAAATAATATTCCGGATCACCGCCACCAAAATAATCAACCGCAATTTTCTCAATTTTATGAGTTTCAACATATTTTTTCAATCGTTTTAAATCTTGACCCCAATCCAAATTAGAATTAACCACATATTTATATCCATTTTTAGGACCGCCAACAAACTGATTGAAATAAGCTAAAAAGTGAGGGAAGATAAAAAGAGTTTCTAAAAGATACCAAAAAACTAAAACTGAAATCAAAAGAATCTTAAAATGGAATTTAATTTCTCTTAATCCAATAACAATTGCTCTTAAAACAATGTTTTTTGGAAAAACCTTAATTGAGGGCTTTGCCCATTCTTTTAAGGCGCCAGCTGAAAGAATATAAATGAAAGGCACGGTTGGAAGAATATGCCGAATACCAATGTTTAAAGGAGAGTGAATGCTATAAGCCCAATAAAGAATGACAAAAGAAAGCATCGCAAATTGATGAAGTGAAGGAAGGTGATTTTTTCTTTCAAAAATTGGTTTTCTTTCAAAGATTAAAAATTTAATAAGCAAAATTAAAGAGATAAAAATCAAGATTAGCGAAGGAATTGGTTCTTTCATCAAAAAGACCAGGGGAAAATAATACCACCAGCCAGAAGCTGAAACTTCACCCATAAAATAAGTGGTATGACCTCCTTGAGATCTTTGAAATGCCATCAAAAGCCCTAAAAGATAATGCCCTAAAGGTCTTAAATATTTATTTTTGATCATCAAAAGATCAATTTCAGCTAAACATCTTACTTGTCTTTCAAGATTTCCTTGCCATTTTTTGCAGGTTGATAAGGTTGGATCATCGCCTCCAGCAAAAGAGGATAAAAGAAACTTGGCATCGCTGAAGTTTTTTGAGATCGGATAATTCCAAGTATGATGAAGATAAAAAAGATAGATTTCAAAAGTTCCGATTAGAAAGATTAAGATTAAGCCGAAGAGAAGCCAAGCAATTCCTTTCTTTCCTAGATGATATTTTTTCACAAAATAAAGACCAATAAGAAAAAGAATTGGAATGGCAAAAGCACAGGTAAATTTAAAAAGCTGACTCGTTCCAAAGCCAATTCCAGCCAAGACCAGATTTTTTACATTTGGCTTTTCTAAAAATTTTAAAAAGAAGTAAAAACAAATAAGAAAACCAAAAGTGGCGGCAATGTCAGTGGTAACATAATGACCATGAGCTAAAACTTGGGGTGAGAAAAGAAAAAGGAAAAAAGGCAAAAGTCCCCAAGTCTCTCCTAAAAGCTCGCTTGCCCATTTGTAAACAAAAAGAGCGCAAAGCAAAGTAAGAATAATCATTGGCAGGCGCGCCCAGAAAATAATCTTATCAGCATCATTTTGGCTTCGATAAAGAAAAAGCCAGCCAACATCCCATTGACCATTGATATCTTTTTGCCAAGCTTTTGAATTTAAAGGAAAATTTAGCTTAAGAAAAAGAAGAGGTAGAGCTGCTAAATCTTTTGCTAAAGGTGGATGTTCTGGATTAAGACGATAATCTTTGAATTTAAGATAACTATATCCAGCTGGAATATGAGCTTTTTCATCCATTGTAGCTGAATCTTGATAGGCGGCAACAGTCATCATTAAAAAAGCTGCAAAAAGCATTATCCCTATCAAAAATTTAATAAATCTTTTTTGCCTCATAATTGATTAAGTTCTTTTTCAATTTCGATTAATCGATTGTATTTTACAATTCGCTCGCCTCGCTGAATTCCTCCAAGTTTGGCAAAATCAGCTCCAACCCCAACGGCAAAATCAGCTAAAAAATCATCTTCAGTTTCACCGCTTCGATGAGAAAGGATTACTTTTAAATTAAATTTTCGAGCTACTTTAATCGCTTCAATTGTTTCTGAAATGGTTCCGATTTGATTTGGTTTAATGATGACTCCTGAGATGGCTTTTTCTTTTCCGGCTTTTTCAATTAAAGAAGGAGAAGTGACCGTTAAATCATCGCCAACCACCAAAGACGAAAAATCAAATTCTTTTAACTTTAAATTCAATTTTTTAAAACTTTCAAAATCTTCTTCAAAAAAAGGATCTTCTAAATAAAAAAGTTTAAATTCTTTGATGATTTCTAAAAGATAATTTAACATTTCATCTGAAGTTAGCTTTCCAATTGAAGTTTGATATTTTCCTTCTTCAAAAAAACTTGAAGCGGCAAGATCAAGTCCAAGTAAAGGAGAAATGTGAAAGAAATATTCCGGAAGAGTTTCGATAATTTCTTTTAAAATTTTTAAAGGCAATTTTTCATCTTCAAAAGGGATCACCAATCCGCCTTCATCACCAATTCCCAAAGCTTTTACTTTTAGCTCTTTTATTTTCTCTTTTAATTTGCTAAAAACAAAATAAGCTAAATTTAATCTTTCAAGAACTGGAATTTCTTTTTGAATAATAAAAAGATATTCTTGAAATTTTAAAGGTGAAAGGGAGTGCTTTCCGCCATTAACAAAATTCATCAAAAAACCTGGAATTTTTGGAGCAAAGCCATATTTTTGGGAAAGATACTGCCATAAAGGAAGGTTTTTAGCTTGAGCAGCCGCTTTTAAACAGGCTCCACTTACCCCGATCAAAGCATTGGCTCCAAGTTTTGATTTATCTTCAGTGCCATCAAGTTCAATTAAAATTTGATCGATTTTTTCCTGAAAAAAAATATTTTCTCCAACCAGTTTTGGTTTGATGATTTCCTCAACGTTTCTTATCACTTTTTTTACCCCTAAGCCAAAAAAATATTTTTCATCTTGATCTCTTAGCTCTTTGGCTTCTTTTTTTCCAGTTGAAGTTCCTAAAGGAACTTTAAATTCACCAGTTAAGTTATTTTCCAAAAAAACTTTTACTTTTAAGGTTGGCTTGCCATTAGAAGCTAAAATTTGAAAAGCTTCAATTGAGCTGATTTTTATTTTTTCCATAAAACTTTTAAAAAATTTTAACCAAAACTTGCAATAAATTCAATTTTTAATATCATATTTTAAAGCCATGGAAATTTCCCAAAAAGAAGTTTTAGAGAAAGAATTCAAAGAGCTTAAAGAAAAAATCCTCCATCTGGAGGACTGTTTTTGAATTGGAAGAAAAAAAGGAAAAATTAAAAAAATTAGAAGAGGAAATTGAAAAAGGTTCATTTGAAAAAGAAAAAAGTAAAATTTTTGAAGAATATGGAAAATTAAAAGCTGAGCTTGAAGATTTTTTGAATTTAAAAAACCGCTTTTTTGAACTTGAAGAAATCTTTAAGCTTCAAGACCCTTCTCTTTTTTCAGAAATTGCTGAAAAGCTTAAAGAAATTAAAAAAGAAGTAAAAGAATTTGAAGCCAAATTAAGATTTAAAGGAAAATATGATAAAAACTGGGCGATTCTTAATTTTTTCTCAGGTGCTGGAGGTGATGATGCTAAAGATTTTTGTCGAATGCTTTTTGAAATGTATCAAAAGTTTTTTCAAAGAAAAAACTGGCCTTATGAAATTTTAAAAGCCAATTGGCAAGAATATTCTGGAAAAACTAAAGCCCGCCTTTTATCAGAAGCAACTATTTTGGTAAAAAAAGACTATGCCTACGGCTATCTTAAAAATGAAAATGGAGTTCATCGGCTGGTAAGAATTTCTCCTTTTTCTGCCAAAGGACTGCGCCACACCTCTTTTGCCTATGTTGAAGTTTTGCCTTATTTGAAAGAGATTGAAGAATCAGAGATTAATCTTAAACCTGAAGATTTAGAAATCCAAACTTTTCGTGCTTCTGGTCCTGGAGGTCAATATGTTAATCGAAGAGAAACCGCGGTTCGAATTAAATATAAACCTTTAGGAATTGTGGTTGAATGTCAAAGTGAAAGATCTCAAGCTCAAAACAAAGCCTTAGCTTTAAAAATTTTAAAATCAAAAATTCATCATCTTTTAGAGGAGCAGCGAAAAAAAGAAATTGAAAAATTAAAAAACAAAATTCAAATTGAATGGGGACATCAAATTAGATCATATATTCTTGATCCATACCATCTAGTTAAAGATCATCGAACCGGAATTGAGACCCAAAACATTGAAGAGGTTTTTGAAGGAAAAATTGAAAAATTTTTAAATCTATGATCCTTTTTAAAAACGTCAGCAAAATCTATAAAGGAAATCATTTTACTTTAACGGCTTTAGAGGAGATCAACTTAGAAATAAAAGAAAAAGAATTTGTTTGTTTAGTTGGAAAATCAGGTGCCGGAAAAACAACTCTTCTTAAACTTTTAATTGGTGAAGAAAAACCAACCAAAGGAAGAGTTTTCTTTCAAGATATCGAGGTAAATCGACTAAAGCCAAACCAGCTTCCTCAGCTTCGCCGAAGAATTGGAATGATTTTTCAGGATTTTAAACTTCTTCCTAAAAAAACCTGTTTTGAAAATGTCGCTTTTGCTTTAGAAGTTTGCGGCCGAAGCCAGCGAGAAATTAAAACTTTAGTACCTCAGCTTTTAGATTTGGTTGGTCTTTTAGATAAAAAAGATCATTTTCCATATGAACTTTCTGGAGGTGAGCAGCAACGGGTTGCCATTGCCCGGGCTTTGGTGCATCAACCTGATGTCATCATTGCTGATGAGCCGACCGGAAATTTAGATCCGATCAATACTTGGGAAATTATCAATCTTTTGCTTAAAATCAATGAGCTTGGCACCACCGTTATTTTAGCGACTCATGATAAAGAAATCATCGACAAAATCCAAAAAAGAGTTGTTGTTCTTGAAGATGGAAAAATTATTCGAGATGACTTTCAAGGAAAATATTTAATTTAAAATTAAAACTCTCTTTAAAATTTTTGCTAAAAATGAGATTTAAACTTATCTCAAAATTTAAGCCAACTGGAGATCAGCCTCAAGCGATTAAAAGGCTAGTTTCGGGCATCAAAAAGAAATATCGCTTTCAGACTTTACTTGGCGTTACTGGCTCTGGAAAAACCTATACCATGGCTTCAGTGATTGAAAAAATTGGCTGGCCAGCTTTAGTGATTTCCCATAACAAAACTTTAGCAGCTCAGCTTTATGAAGAATTTAAATCTTTTTTCCCTGAAAATGCAGTTCATTATTTTGTTTCTTATTATGACTATTATCAACCGGAAGCTTATCTTCCTCAAACTGACACCTACATTGCCAAGGATGCTAAAATTAACGAAGAAATTGATCAACTTCGCCACCAAGCGGTTCAATCGGTTTTAACTCGAAATGATGTTATTGTGGTTTCTTCAGTTTCTTGTATTTATAACCTCGGTTCACCAAAAATTTATGAAAATTTAGCTTTAAATCTTAAAAAAGGACAAAAAATTAGCCGAAGAGAACTTTTCCAGCATTTAATTGATCTTCAATATGAAAGAAATGAATATAACTTTCTTCCTGGAAGATTTCGCACCCGACTTGATTTTATTGATATTTTCTCTCCAACTGGAAATAAGATTTATCGACTAAAAATAGAATTTGGTGAGCTTAAAAAAATCTGGGAAGCTGAAGCTTTTTTTGGTGATTTTAAAGAAATTGAGAGTTTAAAAATTTTTCCTGCTAAATTTTGGCTCTCAGAAAAAGAAAAACTAAACATTGCCATTGCCAATATCAGATTAGAACTTCAAGAGCAAATTAAAAAATTTAAAAAACAAGGAAAAATTGTTGAAGCCTATCGACTTCAAAGAAGAACTGAATATGATCTTTCAATGCTTCAAGAGGTCGGCTGGTGCAAAGGTATTGAAAACTATTCGCGCCATTTAGAATTCCGAAAAGAAGGTGAGCCTCCTTTTACCTTAATTGACTATTTCATTTCCTCTTATGGAAAAAATTTTCTTATTTTTATTGACGAAAGCCATATGACCATTCCTCAGCTAAAAGCAATGTATCAGGGAGAGAAATCAAGAAAAGAAACTTTAATTGAATATGGTTTTCGTCTGCCATCAGCTTTGGATAATCGACCTTTAAAATTTGAAGAATTTTTAGAAAAAATTCCCCAAGCCATTTTTGTTTCTGCTACTCCAGGCGAATTTGAAAGAAAAAAATCAGCCCAAATTGTAGAGCAGCTAATCCGCCCAACCTATCTTTTAGATCCTTCAGTTGAAGTGAAACCAACCAAAAATCAAATTGAAGTTTTAATTAAAGAAATTGAAAAAAGAGTAAAGAAAAATCAGCGGGTTTTAGTTTTGGTTTTAACCAAAAGATTGGCTGAGACTTTAGCTGATTATCTTAAACAAAGAAAAATTAAAGCCACTTTTCTTCACTCAGAAATCAAAACTTTGATTCGTCCTTCAATTTTAAATGATCTTCGAGAAGGAAAATATGATGTTTTAGTGGGAATCAATCTTTTAAGAGAAGGCTTAGATTTGCCTGAAGTTTCTTTAGTTGCTATTTTGGATGCTGATAAAGAAGGGTTTTTAAGAGATGAAACCTCTTTAATTCAGCTGATGGGAAGAGCTTCACGTCATC
>CAZNFF010000002.1:0-1747 GCA_964572495.1 uncultured Candidatus Saccharibacteria bacterium | reverse complement strand
TCAATGAAAAAAGCCATTGAAGAAACTTTAAGGAGAAGAAAAATTCAGGAAAGGTATAATAAAATCCATAAAGTTAAACCAAGACCAATTGTTAAAGAAGTAAAAGCCACTTTGCCACTGGAAGAAATAAAAGAAATGAAGCTTACTCCCAAAGAAGAATTTTTGAAAGCTTATCTTAAAGATTTAGAAAATCGATTGGAGCTGGCTCAGCGAAATCTTCAGTTTGAAAAAGCGGCTCTTTTGACTGAAAAAATAAAAGAGATAAAATCTAAAATTAAAGCGGGCCGGTAGTTTAGTGGTAAAACGTCCCGTTCGCAACGGGAAGATTGAGGGTTCGATTCCCTCCCGGTCCACTACTAATGGAGGTGCGAGGTGGGAAGTGGGAGGTGGGAAGTGAGAATTTTTTGACTAAATTTCAATTAAAATTAAAATTCAATTTATGTTTGATGTTATTACCTTTGGCTCAGCTACTTTAGATATTTTTTTAAGAAAAATCAAAAAAGAAGAAGTTTTAAGAGAAACTGAATTTAAAGAAATTTGCTTTCCCTTGGGAGAAAAAAATGAGGTTCAAGAAGTTTTTCTTCAAAGTGGTGGTGGAGCGACCAATTCCGCCACTACTTTTGCCCGCTCAAAATTGAAAACTTCTTCGATTTTTTGCCTTGGCGACGATCTTTTTGGAAAGAAAATTTTAAAAGAGCTTATCTTAGAAGAAATTGATTTTTCTTTCTCTCAAATTAAAAGAAAAATTTTAAGCCCAATTTCAGTGATTTTACTTGCTCCAGATGGTTCTCGAGCCATTCTTTACCATAAACCTGACCCTAAGCTTTGTCCTTTAAAACCTCCTTTTTCCAAAATCAAAACCAAATGGATTTATTTAAGTTCTCTTTCAGGCAATCTTTCTCTTTTCAAAAAAATTTTAAAATTTTGCTTTTCTAAAAAAATTTATCTTTTAGCTAATCCCGGAGAAAAAGAAATTCATTTTCTTAAAAACAATTTAAATTTTCTCAAATTTTTTGACATTTTTATTTTAAATGAAATTGAATTTTCTTTGCTAACCGGCATTTCTTTTCAAAAAGAAAAAGAGATTTTTAAAAAAATTGAAAAATTTAGAAAAGGGATTATCATTATGACTAAAGGGAAAAAAGGTGCTTCAGTTTTTTCTGGAGATTTTCTTTATCAGGTAAAAACTTTTCCTTCAAAGGTTTTAGATCGGACTGGTGCTGGTGATGCTTTTGCTTCAGGCTTTTTAGCCGGCATTTATTTTCTTCAAAAAAAATATCCTGAATTTTTTGAAAAAAAGATCTATTTAAAAAAACCAGAAATTTTAATTGAGCCAATAAAATTTGCCTCGGCTAATGCAACCAGCGTCGTTGAAAATCTTGGTGCCAAAACTGGAATTTTAAGTTATCAAAAATTTAAAAAATTAAAACGATTTCAAAATCTTTCTATCAAAATTGAAAAACTATGAAAAAAATCAATCCTTATCAAAAATTAGCTCAAATTTTAAGAACTGATCCTTCTTATTTGAAAGATTTATTTGAAAAGTTAGAAAAAATTACTGGCAAAAAAAAGGTTGCTTTTAAAATCTGCCAGGAAAACCAGCTAAAAATTTTTGAGGCTTTGAAAAAATTAAATCTTGATCCTAAAAATGTTTCTTTTTCTCAAGCTCTTGACGCTTTAATTTCTAAAGCCGAAAGTGATGATTATCTTTTAAGAAAATATTTTAATTTTCCAAAATTTTCTTCAG
>CAZNFF010000001.1:0-35614 GCA_964572495.1 uncultured Candidatus Saccharibacteria bacterium | reverse complement strand
TTATCTCCAAGTTTAATTTTTTCTATTTCTTCTAAACTTTTAAGATCAGGCAAGGCGCCATGAAGGGCAATGATTTCAGAAGTAACTGCTACTAAAGGAAATTTTTCAAAAAGAGAAACATATTTTTGGTATTCTTTTTGACTTAAACTTTCCCAAAAATTGGCTGGAGAAAATTTTAAAAAAGGATAGCCTTCATGATTTCCTTGAAGCAAATAAATTCTTTTAGGATTTTCTTTTTTCTTTTGAATTAAAAAATCAATATTTTCTTTGGAGAAAGGTCCGCGATCAACATAATCACCCAAAAAAACAATAGCAGTTTGAGAATCTAAATATCTCTCAATTACTTTTTGAGAAGCTTCAAGATCGCCATGGGTATCACCAACAAAGACTACTTTTTTGACATCTTTAATTTCAATTAATTTTTTCTCTTCCATTTTTTTAATTTTACTTGCCTTTTTGGAAAAAGAAAACTATATTTAAAAGTATGAAAGTTTTGGGCATTGAAACTTCTTGTGATGAAACCGCTTTAGCTTTAATTGAAGCTTCAGGAGATTTTTTTTCTTTAAAGGTAAAAATCCTTTCAGATTTGGTTGCTTCCCAAATCAAAATCCATCAAAAATATGGAGGCATCGTTCCTTCTTTGGCAAAAAGAGAACATTCAAAAAACTTGCCAATTTTATGGGAAAAAATTTCTTCTTTAAAAGAAAAACCAGAGCTAATTGCCGTGACTGTCGGTCCGGGGCTTTCTCCTTGTCTTTGGGAAGGAATTAATTTTGCTAAAAAGATTTCAAAAAAATTAAATCTTCCAATTGTTGGGGTTAATCATCTTGAGGGTCATCTTTTTTCAGTTTTTTTAAAAAAACCTTTACCTCAATTTCCTTTAGTAAGCTTAATTATTTCTGGGGGTCATACTCTTTTAGTTCTCTCCAAAAAACCACTTTCTTACAAAATTTTAGGCGAAACCAAAGATGATGCTGTTGGAGAAGCTTTTGATAAAGTTGGGCGGATGCTTGGCTTTGCTTATCCGGCTGGAAAAGAAATTGAAAAAATGGCAAAAAAAGGAAAAGCAATCATTGATTTTCCTTCTCCAATGATCAATCAGAAAAATTATGATTTTTCTTATGCCGGACTAAAAACGGCGGTGCTTTATTACTTAAAAAAGCATTTTAAATCCAAACAGCCAGAAAATGTTTTTTTAAAAGAAAGTTTTATTGTGCCGGAAAAGAAAAAAGCTCAAATTTGTGCCTCTTTTCAAAAAGCAGCTTTTAAAGTTTTAATTGAAAAAACTTTAAGAGCGGCAAAAGAATTTAAAGTAAAATCAATTGTGGTTTGCGGTGGAGTGGCGGCAAATGAATTTTTAAGAAAAGAATTTAAAAAAAGAGCCAAAGAAAATTTGGTGAAGGCAAAAATTTTTTTTCCAGAAAAAAATTTTGCCACTGATAATGCGGTAATGATTGCTCTGGCAGGTTATTTTCATCGAAAAGAAATTAAAAAAAGATTAGTGGCTTTGCCTAACTTAAAGCTTTAGGAAAAAAGAAATTTTGAAGTCGGGGTTGAAGCTTTTTTAAGATCCTCTAAAGTTCCTTCAAAAATAATTCTTCCCCCTTCTTTGCCTCCTTCTGGTCCAAGCTCAACGATCCAATCAGCTTCTTTGATAAATTCAGGATTGTGTTCAATTACTAAAATAGAATTGCCTTTTTTCTGAAGTTTTCTTAAAACCATTAAAAGCTTTTTGATATCTTCAAAATGAAGCCCAACGGTTGGTTCATCTAAAATGTATAAAGTTTTTCCAGTGGCTTTTTTTGAAAGCTGAAGCGCTAATTTGATTCGTTGAGCTTCACCACCAGAAAGGGTGGTTGCTGGTTGACCTAACTGAAGATAGCCAAGTCCTACTTCATCCAGCAAAGAAAGCTTTTCTCTAATTGTCGGAAATTCTTTAAAAAAGTTTAAAGCCTCTTTAACTGACATTTCCAAAACTTCGGCAATGTTTTTTCCTTTAAACTTTACTTCTAAAATCTCTGGCTGATATCTTTTACCTTGGCAAACTTCGCATTCAACATAAATATCAGGCAAAAAATACATTTCAATCTTTTTAAAACCTTCTCCTTTGCAAGCCTCGCATCTTCCAGCTCGAGTATTAAAACTAAAATGGGAAGGAGTGTATCCTCTTAATCTTGATTCATTAAGGTGGGCAAAAACTTCTCGGATATAAGTGAAAACTCCGGTATAAGTGGCAGGATTTGACCTTGGGGTTCTTCCAATTGGAGATTGATCAACTAAAATCACTTTGTCTAAATTTTCAATTCCTTTTATTTTTTCATATTTTCCAGGGATTACTTTTTGATGATTTAAAATTTTTTGAAGCGCCTTGGCTAAAATTTCAATCACTAAAGTGCTTTTGCCAGAGCCAGAGACACCACAAACCACTACAAATTTTCCTAGAGGCATTTTAAAATGAACATTCTTAAGATTAAATTCTTTAGCACCAACAACCTCAAGCCATTTATCCGAAGGAGAAACTTTTTCTTTTTTAAAACCAGAAGAAGTTTTAAGTTTTCCGGAAAGATATTTTGCAGTTAAAGTAGAAGCTTTTTCAAATTTTTCTCTTGGTCCTTGAAAAACAATTTTTCCTCCTTCTTTACCAGCTCCAGGTCCAATTTCAATCACCCAATCGCTTTCTTTAATCACTCTTTCATCATGTTCAACCACAATAATGGTATTTCCAAGATCGCGAAGTTTTTTTAAAGCTTTAATGAGCCGAGCAATATCTCTTTGATGAAGACCAATAGTAGGTTCATCTAAAACATAAATAATTCCGGAAAGAGAGGAACCAAGCTGGGTGGCAAGTCTCATTCTTTGATTTTCTCCAACCGCTAAAGTGGAAGCCGAGCGAGCTAAATTAAGATAAGAAAGTCCAACATCTTCTAAAAATCGGGCTCGAAGAAGAATTTCTTTGATAATTGGAGAAGCAATTTTTTTCAAAGAAGAAGAAAATTCTTTTTCAACTTTTTGGAAAAATTGGATTAGTTCTTTAATTGAAAGAAGACAAATTTCATAAATGTTTTTACCTCCGATTTTAAAAGCCAAAGCTTCTTTTCGAAGCCGAGCGCCTTGGCATTCTGGACAGGGTTTTTCAATAAGATATCGGGAGATTTCTTCTCGAATAAAATCAGAATCGGTTTCATAATAAACTCTTTGAAGTCGAGGCAAAACTCCTTCAAAATTTAAATCACCATATAAAATTATATCTTGAATTTTTTTAGGAAGTTTTTTGAAAGGGGTATCAAAAGAAAAGCCATTTTCTTCTAAAATTTCTTCAAGTTCCCATTTAAGATAAGAAACTCCTAAAGCTCTCCTTCCAAAACGGGAAAGTCGCTCCAAAGGCAAAATGGCTCCTTCAGCTAAAGAAAGATCAGGGTTTAAGATAAAACTTTTTTCAACTTCCATTTTTTGTCCCAATCCTTGACAAGCTGGGCAGGCACCATAAGGACTGTTAAAAGAAAAAAGATTAGGTTCAATTTTAGGAAGAGAAAAGCCGCAGCGAGGACAACTAAAAAGAGTTGAAAAAATAAATTCTTCTTTTTTGTTTTCTTTTGATAAAGCTTCAACCAAAATCGTCCCTTTTCCAATTTCCAAGGCTTTTTTTACACTTTCAAGGATTTTTTGTTTTTCTTCATTAATAATTGCTTTTAGCCGCTTCTTTTTTCTTTTTAGAGCCTGTTTTTCTTTTTTGGAAAGAGCCTCAACTAAAGAAATTTTTTTCAAAAAAGGCTCAAAAGAAATTTTATCAACCACCACTTCAATGTTATGCCTTTTGTTTTTATCAAGAGAAATTAACTTGGCTTCATCAATGGAATAAACAATACCATCAATTCTTATCTGAGGCCAGCCGCTTCTTTCAATCTGTTCAATCACTCCTTTAAAAGTTCCTTTTTTCTGAGAAATTACTGGAGCTAAGATAAGCAAAGAAGAATATTTTTCGGCTAAATCTAAAATTTTTTGAACAATTTCAGTTGAACTTTGACTTTTAATTTCCAGATGGCAAAAAGGACAGAAGGGTTTAGCGCAGCGAGCAAAAAGAAGTCTTAGATAGTCATAAATTTCAGTTACGGTGCCAACGGTTGAGCGAGGATTGGAAGTGATAGTTTTCTGATTGATGGCAATGGTTGGAGAAAGACCTTCGATTTTTTCTACTTCAGCTTTTCTAAAGCCACCTAAAAATTGCCGGGCATAGCTGGAAAGACTTTCAAGATATCTTCTTTGCCCTTCAATATAAATGGTATCAAAAGCCAAAGAAGATTTTCCTGAACCAGAGAGACCACAAATGACCACCAATTTATTTTTTGGAATCTCAAGAGAAATTTCTTTTAGATTATGAGTTTTAGCACCAATAATTTTAATCGTTTCTTTTTCCATAAATTTTTAGAGTTTAAAAACTTTCACTCTTTCAAAGTGAGTTTTTCAGAGAGTTTTGAGAAAAGAAGTTTTTTAGAAAACTAAATCGTAAGGGAAGCGATCATCAATAGTTGGCCAGTCATAGCGGCAATTTTCTTTGGCCCAGTCAAAAGCTTCTTCATCGCTAACAACTCCATCTTGAGGCGTAGTATCAGCTTTCCCTTCTTCCATTGCTTCTTTGACAAAATAATAGGTAAATTCTCCATGACCTAGTTCTTCAAGCTCAACTGCTTCTCCAAATCTTCCAAATTCTCGAGTTGCCATATTAATAATTCTTCCATCTTCAGCGACATCTTTCATTCCGCCAGCAAGGCAGCTATCAAAGATAAACACTACCCTTGAAGTAGGGAAATTTTCAAACCACTTCTTTAGCTGACCATCCCAGAGATAGAAAAAGTCATTTCCTTGCCAAAGAAGAATTCCTTCATCCATTAATTCTCGATCTTCATCTTCAGCAATTCCTCTTACTCCATGACCAGAGAAGAAAAAGACAACTTCATCATCTTGAGTAACTTTCTTTCTTAAATCATTAATGGTTTCAAAAATTTCTTCGGCTTGAGCATTGCTATCAATAAAAGTGAAAACATTCTCTTCCGGAAAAGAATATTTCTCTTTTAAAACTTGAGCGAATAATCTGGCATCATCATCGGCAAAGTTAAGATCGTTTCCGTTTCCAGGATAATCAGAAATTCCAATAACAATGGCATAGCGATTGCCTTTAACTTCTTCTCCTAAAATCCCAGTAGCGGCTTTTTTGCCAAAAAAGATAGGGAAATGAGGGAAATTGAAGAAAGGAAAATTTTCCAAACTTTTCTTTGAAGCCAAAGAAATTTTTCTTTTCTTTACAATCTCAATTTCTCTTGCCTTTAAAGCTTTAAATTTTGGCAAAAAAACTTTTTTGGGCTTAAAAAATGAAACCTTAGCAAAAGCAACTGTTGCTACAAACAAAGTTAAAATTGAAATTAAAACGATCGTTTTTTTCATTTTTTCTTTTTAAAAAATTGCGACCTTTAAATCAGCTTAAAAACAATCATTACTCTTAACTTACTTGGTGAAATTTTTCCAGCTTTTTTAATTTCAATTATTTTAATTTTCTTTTTCAATCTTTTCAACTTTTCCTTAAAAATTTCTTTTAAATTTTCAAAATCTTCCCTTTTTACAAAGTCAAAATAATAAATCAAACTTCCTTTTTTTGCTACCAAAGCAAGCTCCTTTAAAAAATCTTCTTTAAGCTTGGGTCTTGGAGCAATGATGATTTCAAATTTTTCTTTTAAATTTGGCAAAATTTTTTTGACATCTCCTTGAAAAATTTCAAAATTTTCAAGCTTGTTTAAAGCCACATTTTGTTTGGCAAATTTAATCGCCTCTCGATTAATTTCCACTAAAGTAATTTTTTGATAACTTAATTTTTCTTTTTTTAAAAATTTTCCAATGACAATACCATAAACACCAATTCCAGCAAAAGCCACCAAAATTTTTGGATTTTTTATTTTCTTGGTTTTAATTAAATGAGCAATTTTTTGAGCGATATAAAGTCGATTAGAAGCTAAACGAGGATTAAAATAAACTTTCCTGACATCAAGTTTAAAAAGACAATTATTTTCTTTATGAAGAGTTTCATAAACTCTTTTTCCAGCTAAAAGCTGGTATTTAGCTTTTCTTAATCTTCCTTTAATTTTTTCTTTTTTTAAAAGCACCGTCTCAAGATGGCGATTTTCCTCTAAAATCTTTTTCCCAATTTCTTTAAATTTTTTTAAATCTTCTCTTTTAATTTCCCCTTTAACGTTTAAAATGGCAATTTTTCCAATTTGATCAAACATTTTTAGTTTTAAATTTTAGCCAATTTTGAAATTAAAAAAAGATTAAAATATAATTTTAGCTGATGGAAAAGATAAAGCTTATTTTTGGCATTGGTAATCCTTTGAAAAAGTATGAAACCAGCTGGCACAATTTAGGGATGCTTTTTTTGGATTTTTTGAAAGAAAAACTGGCTCCTTCAAAAAAGTGGCTTGAAAATGAAAATTTTGAATTTATTGAAATCAATGATCTTATTTTAGCAAAGTCAAAAGTTTTGATGAATCTTTCTGGAATTGCTTTAAAAGAAGCTTTAAAAAAATTTAAACTGAAAAGTGAAGAAGTTTTAGTAGTCCAAGATGATAGTGACATTGTTTTCGGAAATTTCAAAATTGTTTTTTTAAGGGGCTCGGCTGGACATAAAGGAATTGAATCAATTTTTGAAACGCTTTCCTCAAAAAAAATTTGGCGGCTTCGAATTGGCGCCCGCCCATCTTATTTAAAAGGAAAAGCTGAAAATTTTATTTTAAAAAAAATTCCTAAAAAAGAGAAAGAAAAACTTCCTTTAATTTTTGAAAAAATTTTTTTGGAGATGAAAAAATTGAAAATAATTCACTAGCTGCTTCTTTCCCCTAAAATAACATCAAAATATTTTATTTCATCCTTTCTTAAAACTTTCAATCTCACTTTTTGATAAGGCTCATATTTTCGAATTAAAGAAGCTAAAGAATTTTCAAGAGTAATTTTTTGTCCGTTTAGCTCTAAGATAATATCTCCTTCTTTTAAGCCGACTTTTTCAGCTGGGGAGCCAGGAATAACCCCTGGATGATCTTTATCTCCAACAATTAAAGCGCCATAATTTACTGAAAGATGATATTTTTCTTTAACACTTTCATCAACTAAGATATACCTGATTCCCAAAAAAGGAATGACAATTTTTCCTTTTTCTTTTACCATTTGAAGATCTTTTTTGGCGATATTAATTGGAGTGGCAAAGCCAATATTTTCAGCTCCAGTTGCCATGGCAGTGTTAATTCCAATGACTTCTCCTTTTAAATTTAAAAGTGGCCCACCAGAATTACCTTTGTTGATAGCAGCATCGGTTTGAATCATATTTTCAACGGTTTCCACATAGCCAGCTCCAGCGGCGGTAATTCTTCTTCCAAGTCCGGAAACAACCCCAACTGAAATGGTATTTTGAAATTGACCTAAAGCATTACCAATGGCAATGACGGTTTGACCTAAAACAATTTCATCGGAATCACCTAATTTAAGATAAGGAAAGTTCTTTCCTTTAACTTTTAAAATAGCAATGTCAGCTGAAGGATCACGAGCTAAAACTTTGGCTTGGTATTTCTTTTTATCAGAAGTAATCACTAAATATTCCGCATCTTTATCATAAACCACATGCTTGTTAGTTAAAATTAAACCGTCAGAGGAAACAAAAAAACCAGTTCCCTCGCCTACTTCTTCTTTTTTAGTTCCTTTTTTCTTCCAGCCCGGGATTTTAAATTCAAAAAAAGGCTTAAATTCTTCAGGAAGATCCTCGAAAGGAGAATAGTAATATTTTTCATAAACTGGCATTTCCTTTAAAACGATAATGCTTACCACTGCCTTTTGGGCTTCTTTTACAATTTCAATGATTTTTCTTTCATGTTCGGTTTGAGGAAGATATTTTGAAGTTTTTGAAAGATTTTCTTTTTCTTGAGAAAAGCTTTCTTTTTGATTTAATTCATTTTTCTTTTTGGGAAGGAAATAATGATAAATTTTAAGCCAAAGATCTTTGGAAAAAGAATCGTTTTTTGCCAAAAGAAAATTAGCGCTTCCAAAAAGAAGAGCTCCTAAAATCACCCCAAAAATTAAACCCAGGAAAAATTTTTTAGAAAAAAACTTTCTCATTTTTAAGCTTCAAATATCTTTTTGGGTTTTCGATAGCGCCAGCGACCATCTTTGGTTTTTTCAAAAAAGGGACTTGAAGAGAGGTTTAAAAGAATAGTTGAATCTTTAACAATCAATTCTTTTTTTACTTTTTCTTTTATTTCATCAAAAGTCAAGGCTCTTCTTTCTCTTCTAAAAATTCTTTCCAAAACCTCAGAAAGCCTGCCTCCTTGATAGCCCCATTCTCTTAAAGCATAAATTCCTCGACCAACTAAAACAAATTGAGGGTTTTTAATAAGCTCATTGTGAACTGTGGTTGGCTTGAAAGCTTCAAACGGATATTCTTTTTGAAGATAGCTTGAAGCTTCTTGAAAATGAAGCGGTCGATTAAGTTTTTTGAAAACCAGATAAATTTTTTCGGAAATTTTTCTTGGAGAAATCTCATTCCAGCTTTTTAAGCCAAATTCTCCCAAAAAATTAAAATCAAATTCTTTGGAAGTGGAAAGAAAAGAAGAGATGATTCCTTCAGTTAAAGAAAATTTATTTTTGGCTTTTTTAACCAGAGCCTCATATTCTTTCAAGCTTAAAGGACGATTAACTTCTTTTAACTTTTCTTTAAAGAACTCAATTACTTTTAGAAAGAGTTTTTCTTTTTCGGGAAGATAAAAGTAGCTGAAATGGAAAGGAGTTTCTTTTTTTCTTTCAATTTCCTCATCCAGCTCTAAAATGAATTTAAATTGATTGGAAAATAAAGGAGTTGGCTCTTTTTTTAAAAACACTAAAGCGGCTTCTTTTAAAAATTCTTCTTCTTTTCTTATCCCACCCCAAAAATTGAGGAAATTTTTTGCCCACTCTGAAATTGGTTTGATAAGCTTTAAATTTTTTTTAATTTTCTCTTGAGCTTTAATTTTTATCTGTCTTACCCTTTCTCGACTCACTCCCCCAAGATCTTTTCCGATCGCCTCCAAAGTGAAAGGAGAACCTCCTTCAAGTCCATATCTTCTGATAAGCACAAACTGATAACGCTCAGGCAAATCTTCCATTAATTTTTTAATGATTTTTTCAATTTTCTTTTCTTCCTTCATTTTTTTGAATTTTAAATTTTTTGAAAAAAATGTAAAGTGAAAAATCTTTTTAAGTTGACAAAAAGATTTTTTTGAATATCATCTTTTTGGTTAGGAAAGGGCGAGGATTTTAAGAAAAAACTAAATATTAATGGCTTATAAAATCAATAAAGAAAAATGTCAAGGCTGTGGTAGCTGCCAGGCAATCTGTCCTCAAGGAATAAAACTTGGTGAAGATGGAAAGGCAGAAATCATTGATCAGGAAAAATTAAAAGAATGTGGCGGAAAAGAAATTTGTCCTTTTGGAGCAATTGAGGAAGAAGAAAAGTAATTTTAAAAAGTTGATTTTTCTCAAAAATTAAGCTAAAATAAAAGGAAATGCAATTCCATAAGTTTACTTTCAAAGCTCAGGAGGCGCTTCAGATGGCTCAGGAAATTGCCACGATGAAGTCTCATAGCGATTTAAGGGCAATTCATCTTCTTGCCTCTCTTTTGCGTCAAAAAGATTCTTTAGTTTTGCCAATTTTGGAGCATTTAAAGGTTAATTTAGCTGGTCTTGAAGCCTCAATTAATCAAGAGCTTAATTCTTTGCCAAAACTTTTGGGAGGTAACCTTGTGGGTCAGCTTTATCTTTCTCGAGAAGTGATGGAAATTTTGGATGAGGCTCAAAAGAAAGCCAAGGAGATGGGTGATGAATATGTCTCTTGCGAGCATCTCTTGCTTTCCATCAGTGAAGTTCCTTCACCAGCAAAAAGCATTTTAAATGCTTATGGAATAAGAAGTCATGAAATTTTATCTGCTATTAAAAAGCTTCGCGGTGGAGAAAAAGTAATCGATGAAATGCCAGAAAATAAATTCCGAGTTTTGGAAAAATATGGAGTTAATTTGTGTGAGCTGGCTCGAAAACAAAAGCTTGATCCGGTGATTGGTCGGGAGAAAGAAACTAAAAGAATTATTCAAATTCTTTCTCGAAAAACCAAAAACAATCCAGTTTTGATTGGCGAGCCTGGGGTTGGAAAAACGGCAATTGTTGAAGGTTTGGCTCAAAAAATTGTTAAAGGAGATGTGCCTGATATTTTGAAAGGAAAAGAAATTATTATGCTTGATCTTGGAGCAATGATTGCCGGAACTCGTTTTCGAGGTGAATTTGAAGAGAGATTAAAAGCCTTTTTAAGAGAAATCAAAAAATCTCAAGGAAGAATTATTCTTTTTATTGATGAAATTCATACTATTATTGGCGCTGGTGCCGCTGAAGGAGCGGTGGATGCTTCTAATATGTTAAAACCAGCCTTAGCTCGAGGCGAAATTAGATGTATTGGAGCCACGACCACCAAAGAATATCACCGCTATATTGAAAAAGACCCAGCTTTGGAAAGAAGATTCCAACCAGTTTTGGTTGATGAACCTTCAATTAACGATGCCATTGCCATTTTAAGAGGCTTGAAGCATAAATATGAGCTCCATCATAACGTCAAAATTAGTGATGAAGCAATTGTGGCAGCGGTCACTCTTTCAAGCCGCTATATCACTGATCGTTTCTTACCTGACAAAGCGATTGATTTAATTGATGAAGCGGCTTCTTCTTTAAGGATTCAACAAGACAGCCTTCCTCCAAGCTTGGAAAATTTAAATAAACAAATCTTTCAATATCAACTAGAAAAAGAGGTTTTAAAGAAAGAGCCAAAGACTAAGGCTAATTTAGCCAAGCTTAAAAAGATTGAAAAAGAATTGAAGAAACTCTTAGCCAAAAAAGAAAAGGAAGAGAAAGCTTATCAAAAAGAAAAAGAAATTTTTGAAAGAATAAATGAGCTTAAAAAAGAAATTGAAATCTTAAAAGAAGAGAAAGCAATGGAAGAAAAAAGAGGCAATCTTGAAAGAGTGGCAGAAATTGTCTATGGAATTTTGCCAGAAAAAGAAAAAGAATTGAAAGAATTAGAGAAAAAGAGTAAAAAGAGCCTTAAAAAATACTTCAAGGAAGAAATCACCAAAGAGGACATCGCTCGAGTGGTTTCTTCTTGGACTGGAATTCCAGTAACTAAAATTTTAGAACCAGAAGCGAAAAAACTTTTAAGAATGGAAGAAATTTTAAGTAAAAGGGTGGTGGGTCAACAAAAAGCCATTGAAGCTATTTCCAATGCCATTCGTCGAGCCCGAGCTGGACTGACCGATGAAAATCGTCCAATTGGTTCTTTCATGTTTTTAGGACCAACTGGAGTTGGAAAAACTGAGCTTGCCAAGGCTTTGGCTGAATTTATGTTTAATGACGAAAAAGCAATGATTCGAATTGATATGAGTGAATATATGGAACCTCATTCGGTGGCTCGGTTAATTGGTTCACCTCCTGGTTATGTTGGCTGGGAAGAAGGAGGTCAGCTTACTGACGCCATTCGCCATCGACCTTATTCTTTAATTCTTTTTGATGAAATTGAAAAAGCTAATCCTGAAGTGTTAAATCTTTTGCTTCAAATTTTAGATGAAGGACGCTTAACTGATGGTAAAGGAAGAACGGTTAATTTCAAAAATTCAATTATCATTATGACTTCAAATTTAGGAAGCCATCTTTTCAAAGAAAGAGGTGGCTCAATTGGTTTTGAAATTTCTTCAGATAAAGAGAAAGAAAAAGAAAAAATGGCTGATTATCATAAAAAAATCATGGAAATTGTGAAATCAAAATTTAAACCAGAATTTTTGAACCGAATTGATGAAATTATTATCTTTAATCCTCTTTCAAAGAAAGATATGGAAAAAATTGTTGAAATTCAAATGGAAAGAGTGAAAGAAAGATTAAAAGAAAAAGGAATTTCAATTGAGTTAAGCGAAGAAGCAAAGAAATATCTGGTGGAAAAAGGCTTCTCTCCAGAATATGGAGCTCGACCGCTCAAGCGCTTGATTGAAAAAGTAATTTTAAATCCTTTTGCAACTCAAATCATTGCTGGAAAAATCAAACGCAATAAAAAATTCACGATTAAACTTGAAAAAGGTGAAATTGTCTTTGCTTAATCATGTTCACTAAAAAACTTGGCATTGATCTTGGTACCACTAATACGTTGGTTTTTGTTCCTCACAAGGGAATCGTTTGCAACGAACCTTCAATTGTGGCAGTAGATCTTCCAACTAAAAAAATTATCGCTGTGGGAAAGGTTGCCAAAAAAATGCTTGGAAAAACGCCTGGGGAAATTGAAGTAAGAAAACCTTTAAAAGATGGCGTCATTGCTGAATATTATGTCACCCAAGCAATGTTAAAATATTTTATTTCCAAAGCCCTACCTTTTTGGAATTTTACCAAACCTGATGTCATTATTTCAGTTCCAGCAGGAATTACTTCAACTGAAAAAAGAGCGGTCATTAAAGCGGCACTTGAAAGTGGCGCTAAAAATGCTTTTGTGGTGAAAGAACCAATCTTAGCGGCTCTTGGAGCTGGGGTGCCAATTAATTCTCCTTCAGGAAATATGATTGTTAACATTGGAGGTGGTACCAGTGAAATTGCCATTATCTCTCTTGGAGGAATTGTTTCTTTTGCTTCAGTAAGAGTGGCGGGAAATAAATTTGACCAAGCCATTGCTGATTATATTAAGAAAAAATATAACTTGGCAATTGGAGAACAAACTGCTGAAAGAATTAAAATTGAAATTGGCGCCGCTTTACCTGAACCTGAAGTTGAAAAAAAGGAAATGAAAGTAAAAGGAAGAGATCTTATTTCCGGAATGCCTCGATCAATTATTATCGATTCCAATGAAGTTGCCGAAGCGCTTTTTCCTCAGCTTCAAGAAATTGCTTCAGCAATAAAACAAGTTTTTTTAAAAAGCCCCCCAGAGCTGATTGCTGATATTATGGAAAGAGGAATTATTCTTACTGGTGGCGGAGCCCTTTTAAGGGGGATGGCAAGATTTATTGAAAAAATCGTTGGCGTGCCAGTCTATCCAGCTGACTCCCCTCTTTTTTGCGTTGCCAAAGGAACCGGAATTATTTTAGAACACCTTGATCTTTATAAGAGAACTGTTTTTTCCAAAAAATGATTTTTGGTCATAAAGTTCAACTTAACTACTTTAATACTTTAAAAGAAAAAAATTCTCTTTCTCCAAGTTATCTTTTTTTTGGAAAAGAAGGAATTGGAAAATTCACTTTTGCCATCGAACTTGCCAAAAGCTTAACTTTACCTCAAGAAATTTTAATTATTTCAAGAAATGAAAGGGTTTTTCAAAAAAACACTAATCTTCCTTGGCAGTTTTTTAAAAATTCAATTGGAATTGAAAAAGTAAAAAATTTAATTGACTTTCTAAATTTAACTTCAACTCAAAAAAAATTTGGCATTATTGATGAAGCTGAGCTTTTAACTTTTGAAGCCCAAAATGCTCTTTTAAAAATTTTAGAAGAGCCACCAAAAAATTCTCATTTAATTTTAATCACTTCTTTTCCTGGAAAGCTTTTAGAAACGGTTTTATCAAGACTTATAAAGATTCCTTTTTTTCCTTTATCTTTAGCTGAAATTGAAGCTTTTTTAAAGGAAAATTTTAAAAATTTGGAGGAAGAAGAAATCAAAAAAATTGCGGCTTTTTCATTTGGCTCACCAAAAAAAGCTTTAGAGATTTTAGAAAATAAGGAAAAATATTTTTGTTTTAAAGAAAAAGTTTTTCATTTTTTAAATTCCTCTTTAAAAGAAAAATTGGAATTTTTAGAAGAGCTTGAAGAAGAAAAAATGCCGCTTTTTTTTGAAGAGCTTTTTCTTTTGCTTGAAAAAGAACTTTTAGAAAAAAAAGATAAAAAAAATTTGGAGCTTTTAAAAAAACTTTTGAAAACCTATTTTCTTTTTAGCTCAAAAAAGGTCAACTCTCATTTTTTACTTGAATCTTTTATTCTTAGCTTTTAAAAATGAAACAAATTGAAAAAGAATTAGAAATTTTATCAAGGAATTGTGAAAAAATTATTCCTTCAAATGGACTTAAAGAAAAACTTCTTTTATCAAAGAAAGAAAAAAGACCTTTAAAAATTAAATTTGGGGCTGATCCAAGTGCCCCAGATCTTCATTTGGGGCATCTGGTAATTTTAAGAAAATTAAAACAGTTTCAAGATCTTGGACACCAAATCATTATTATCATTGGTGATTTTACGGCTCAGATTGGTGATCCTTCAGGGAGAAAAAAAACCCGTCCTCAGCTTTCTGAAAAAGAGGTAAAAGAAAATGCTAAAACTTATTTAGATCAGCTTGGAAAAGTTTTGGATCTTAAAAAAACTAAAGTTTTCTTTAACAGTCAATGGTTTTTCAAAATGAAACTTAAAGAAGTAATTGAACTTGCTTCTTATTTTTCAGTGGCTCAAATTTTGGAAAGAGATGATTTTAAAGAGAGATTTAAAAATCAAATTGAAATCAAGCTTCATGAATTTTTGTATCCTTTGCTTCAGGGTTATGACTCTCTAATTACTGAAGCTGATATTGAAATTGGGGGAACGGATCAGGAATTCAATATGCTGGTTGGAAGATTTCTCCAGCAGGCTAAAGGAAAACCAGCTCAAATTGTGATCACTATGCCTTTAATTGAAGGTCTGGATGGAAAAAGAAAAATGTCAAAAAGCTATGGAAATTACATTGGAATTTATGAAGAGCCACGAGAAATTTATGGAAAAGTAATGAGCCTTCCTGATAAATTAATGATCAAATATTTCCGACTTTTAACTGATTTTTCAGAAAAGGAAATTAAAAATTTTGAGGAAGGGCTTAAAAAAGGAAAAATTCATCCTCGCAATTTGAAAGCAAAACTTGCCTTTGAAATTGTTAAAGAAATTTGGGGAGAAAAAAAGGCTCAAAAAGCCCAAGATTGGTTTGAAAGTGTTTTCAAAAAAAGGGAGATGCCAAAAGAAATTGAAGAAATTGAGCTTTCTTCTAAAAAAGTTAATCTTCCAAAAATTTTAGCGGAAAAAAAGATTCTTCCTTCAAGAAGTGAAGTTAAAAGATTAATTTCCCAGGGCGCAATAAAAATCCTTAAAAAAGAAGGAGATAAAAGAATTGAAATTCCAGTTAAAACTTTTGAGATTTCTTTAAAAGAAAGTTTAGTTCTTAAAATTGGAAAGAAAAAATTTTTAAAGCTCTCTTTCAAAAAGTCTTCTTAAAAAGCTTTTAAGATCTTCTTTGGAGGAAAAATTGAAAATTATTTGGCAACCTTCTTTTCCTTTGGGAAGCACCGATACGTTCCAGCCTAAAGTTTCTTCAAGATGTCTTTCAATTTCTTTTAAAAAGCTGTTTTGAGGATAAATTGCTCTTTCTTCTTTTTTAATTTGAGGAAAAACTTTCTTTTCAACTTCTTTTTTGATTAATTTTTGAGCCAAAAGTTGAGCTTGGCGAGTAGTTAAATTGCCTTCGATAATTTTTTCTAAAAGAAATTTTTGGTCCTCTTCATTTTCAAGAGAAAGCAAAATCCGGGCATGAGTTTCAGAAATTTTTTTCTCCTCTAATGCCTTTTGAGCTTCTTCAGGAAGCTGAAGCAATCTTAAAGCATTGGCAATGGCTTGGCGGCTTTTTCCAATTCTTAAAGCAATTTCTCTTTGGGTCATGCCAAATTCATCAATCAAGCGAGCGAAGGCTCGAGCCACTTCAATTGGAGATAAATTTTCTCTTTGAAGATTTTCAATGACAGCAATTTCAAGTTGTTCTTTTTTCTGATTTAAATCTTTTATCAAAGCTGGCACTCTTTCAAGTCCAATCATTTTGGCTGCTTCTAATCTCCGGTGACCGGCAATAAGTTCATAATAAACTTCAATGCCATCTTCCTTCACAATCTCTTTTTTCTGAACTACCAAGGGTTGGAGAATGCCAAATTTCCGAATTGATTGAGCCAGTTCAAATAAAGAATCATCATGAACCACTTTCCTTGGCTGAAAAGGATTGGGTTTGATTTTGTCAACCTCAATTAAAAAAACTGCTTCTTTAATTTTTCTTTCCGGCTCCTCTATTTCCTTTTCCTCTTTTTCTTCTTTCTTTTTTTCTGAATCCTCATCAAGAAAAAAGAAGTCTTTTATTACTTCTTCTTCAAAATCTTCCATATTTTTTTCCTTTTCTAAATTTTTTTCTTCTTCAAAGATCATGAAGAAATTAAAGGAACAAAAGAAAAGCCTGGAAATTCTTTTTTCAAAATTTTGTGATTTTCTTTGATTACTAAAACAATTGAAGATTGAATTGGAGCAACAATTCTTCCTTTATCTTTAAGCTGAGCCAGCCACTCAAGTGGCAGTTTTGGAGCTGAAGCCGAAACTAAAATTTTAGAAAACCCATCAATTTTTTGAGCAATTTCGGGCAAACCTTTGGAGCCATCCTGACAAAAAAACTCGATTAATCCTGAAGAAACAAAATTATACTTTTGAGCATTATTTTTACCAAACTCGCAAAGCTCTTTTATTCTTTCAACCGCAAAAACCTTTCCTTTTGGTTTAACACAATAAGCTAAAAGAGAAGAAGTCCAGCCTGAACCTGATCCAATATCTAAAATGAAATCGCCGGGCTGGGGCTTGAGATTTTCAAGCATAAAAGCAACAGTTAAAGGCTGGGAGATGGTTTGACCAAAACCAATTGGAAGTGGGGCATTAAGATAGGCAACTTTTTTGTCTTCTTCTCGAACAAAATCTTTTCGGTCAATTTTTAAAAAAGCTTCAATTAAAAGAGGGCTTTTAAGATAGCCAGCTTCAACTAAGGAGTTTACCATTTCCTGATTGCTCTGATAAATCATTTTTTGGCTGAAGTGATAATTTTATCAATCAAACCGTATTTTTTAGCTTCTTCAGCGTTGAGATAAAAATCGCGATCAGTATCTTTTTCGATTTTTTCTAAAGGTTGACCAGTGTGTTTGGCTAAAATTTTGTTGATTCGATTTTTAAGTTCAATAATATGACGGGCGGCAATTTCAACTTCGGTGGCTTGTCCGCCAATGCCGCTGGCATGAGTTTGATGAAGCATGATATCAGCATTGGGCAAAGCAAATCTTTTTCCTTTGGCTCCAGCAGCTAAAAGGACCGCAGCTCCAGAAGCAGCCATTCCAATACAAATGGTTGCCACATCAGGCTTGACATATTGCATCGTATCATAAATCGCTAAAGTTGCCGAAACCAAACCTCCAGGAGAGTTAATGTAAAGTTTGATATCTTTTTTTGGATCTTGACTTTCTAAAAACAAAAGTTGAGCCACAATGGAATTTGCCACCGGATCAGTAATGGGACCACCTAAAAAAATGATTCTTTCTTTTAGAAGTCGAGAATAAATATCATAAGATCTCTCTCCATATGGGGTTCTTTCAATAACAAAAGGAATTAGGTTCATTGACTTTCTAAAAATTGAAACACTTTCTCAAAAATAATTCTCTCTTTAGCATAATCAAGCAATCTTTTTCTGTCAACTTCACTGATTTTTTCTAAACCTTGTTGGCTGGCAATTTTTTGAGCTAAAAGAAAAACTTCTTCATCAGAAGCTTCAATATTTTCTTCTTTGGCAATTTGATACAAAATCAAACTTCTTTTAATTTGAATTTGAGCAAGTTCTCTCATTTTAGCTTCAAAATCAGCCTCACTTTGAGAAGTTTCCTGAAGATAGGTTTCAAAATCTTTACCTAAACCTTTCAAAAAGTTTTTAAAATAATCAATATTTTCTTGAGTAAAAGAAACAACCAGGGTTTCAGGCAAAGTTAAAGTTAAATTTTTTGAAATTTCTTCGATGAAAAGCTCTCTTAATCTTTCTCTTTCTTTGATTTCTTTTTCTTGAAAAATTCCCTCTCTAATTGAGCTTTTGAGCTCCTCTAAAGAAGAAAAGTTTCCAAGGCTTTGGGCAAACTCATCATTTAAAGGAGGAATTTCTTTAATTTCTTTTCCATTTTCTAATTTTTTTATTTTGGCTCGAGAATTTCTTAAAAATTCTAAAGTCTCTTCAACTTCTTTTTCAGAAACCTCAATCTCTCTTTTTTGAGAAAAGATCTTGTGGGCAATTTCTTTGTAATCTCCAAGTTGAATCTCAGGGATAATTTCGGTTTCAATTTCATAACTAAAAGAGCTGCCAGGTGTAAATTCTTTTACTTTGGCTTTTGGTTTTCCAATGAGATCAAGATTTTTTTCTTTTACAATTTTTAAAAAGCTATCAAAGATAGCTTTTTTAATCGCTGCCTCTCCAATTTCTTCCAAGCTAAATTCTCTTCTTTGACTTTGATTTAAACGAGCTTGGTTTTTAAGCTCTTTTTCTCCTTCTTTCAAATAAAAATCCATCTCTTCTTTTGAAAGAGAGACATTAATTTTTACTTTGGAATCGTGAATTTTTTTGAGAATGTATTTCATTTTAGCTTAAAATTTCTAAAAATTTTGGCACCATTTGTTTTTTTCGGGAAACAATGCCCTGAGCAACCAAAAAGTCATTTTCTATTTTCCCAGAAAAAGCTTTTTTTAAAATTTCTTTTTCTTTTTCACTTAAAAGGAAAAAAGTTTTCTTTTTGATAATATCGACAATGCCAAAGAAAAGAAAATCTAATCTTTTTTCTTCTCTTAAAATTTCAATTTCTTTTTTTAAATCCTTGGCTTTGGAAATTAAAGAGTCAGGCATTACCGTCTCCCAAACTCCAATCCCAAATTTTGCTTTTTTGGTTTCAAATTCTTTAAAATCTTTTAAAATGATTTCTTTTAAAGAAAGCCCTTTAATCTCAGATTTGGCTTCAAACATCTTTTGAGCCAACTCATCAATATTTACCTCTGCAATCTTTTCAAGTTTTTTAGCAATTTTTTTATCTTCAGGGGTAGTGGTGGGAGAAGAAAATTTTAAGGTATCAGAAATAATTCCAGCCAAAAGAAGTCCAGCTTCTTTTTTTCTTAAGGAAATTCCATTTTCAAAGAAAATTTTGGCAATAATGGTGGAAGTAGAACCTAAAGGTTCAGCTCGATAATAAATTGGTTTTTTGGTTTGAAAATCGCCAATAAAATGATGATCGATTACTTGAATTAAGTCAGCTTCTTGAGCACCCTCAGGTGCCTGAGAGTAAAGATTATGATCTAAAAGAATGATTTTTTCATTTGGCTTGACTTTGGTTTTTAAAGGAGGCTCTTTAACTTTAAAAAATTTTAAAACCAATTTGGTTTCTTGATTTAAAGGTCCTTGTCGAAATGCTTTGGCTTTAATTTTTTTTCTTTTAAGAAAACTTTCCCAAACAATGGGAGCCACAATAGCATCGGTATCAGGATTTTTGTGACCAAAAATAGAAATCATTTTCCTTGAGCGCATTTTTTACAAAGAGAAGTGGTCGGATCAGCTAAAAGTTTTTCAATTTCAATTTCTTTTTGACAATTCTGGCAAATTCCAAAATTTCCTTGTTTTATTCTTTGAAGTGCTTCCTCTACTTTCTTTAATCTTTTTTCAAAAACATCTTTTAAAGCCAGATAAGTTGAATATTCTTCGGCTTCATCAGCTTCCTTTTCATCACAAAACTTTCCTTCACCAAAAGAGGGAAATTTTTCAAGCTTTTCAATTTCTTGTTTTAAAAACTCTTTTTCAAATAGAAGTTTTTTTTCTAAATCTTTTAAAATACTTTTTTTCATTTTAAAGGAAGAAAGTTTAAAAGCGCCTCGACATTGGCTTTGGAAGAAGCGACTAAGAAATAATTTTGGCAAATACCAAAATTGAGGGCAAGTTGGGCATTTTCATAAGGAAGGTAAAAGGTTTTGCAAGGACCAATTTTTCCTTCTTTAAAGTTTTCAAAAACTGGATTTCCAGGATTAACAAAGAAATGAGAAGAAGCTAAAGAAAACTTAAGATTTGGATCTTGAATTAAAGTTTTAATGAAGTTTTCGACTTGAGTTTCTTTTCCTTCTTTAATTAAGGTAAGATAAGAAAGCTGAATCGAAGCTGGAGAATAGAAGAGGGCAATGCTTAAATCTTTTTCAAAAATTTCTTCTAAGGAAAGATTTGAATTTGATTCGGCTCTTTCTACTTCAGGAAGAAGGGTTCGGAAAAAGTCATAAAAACTTAAAGGTTTGTTTTGGAAATAAATGATGATTTCTTTCAAACTTCCAACTTCTTCAGGAATTGAAGCTTCTTCTTCAAGGATTGATCTTAAAAAGATTGGTGATAAAGAAGGAAGCTCTTTTTCTGATTTTAAGCTTAAAGAAGGTTGAAAAAGGGAAGTATAAGGCTCTTTTTGAGGTGGCTTCTTTGGCTCAGGAAGAGTTTGAGGCTCTTCAGAAGCTGGTGGTGGCGGTGGGACTTGAGCAATTTCTTTTTCTTTTTTCTTATAGATAAAATAACCAGCTAAAGCTCCTAAAACAATCAAGCTAGGAATAAAAATTGAAAGGAAAATTTTTACTTTTCTAAAATCCTTTTTCTCTTTCTTTTCCTCTTTTTCCTCTTCTTTCTCCAAGGAGGGTGGTGAGATTATTTCTGCTTCTGGCTCTTTAGAAGGCACTTCAAAAATTGGTTCTTCCTCTTTTGGTTCTTCAATATGATCTTTTATTTCAGCTGGTTTTCCTTCAGCGACAAAATCAGGCTGTCCTCCACTTTCTTGAAATTCTTTAAGATCCTCATTTAAAGTATGATAAACAATTCTTGGAAATTTTTTCTCTTCCTTTTCTTTTTCTTCCTCTTTTTTTTCAATTTCTTTCTCTTCCATCATGGAAAAATTTTATCATAAAAAAATAAAAATTGCAACTTTTTAGTGGAACCTTTTTAAAGCCTTCATTGAAAGGAAAAGTCGACCATCAGGTTCAACTCTGATAATTTTTACTTTTACTCTTTGACCTTCCTTTAAAACATCAGAAACTTTTCTAATTTTTCGATGAGAAATTTCTGAGATATGTAAAAGCCCTAAATGAAATTGATCAAGTTCAACTAATGCTCCATATTCTAAAATTCGAACCACTTTTCCTAAAACCACCTCTCCAGGATGATATTCTCGAGCCAGCTGAGAGATAATTTCGGTTGCTTTTTTAACAAGTTCAGGTTGATAGCCAGTGACATAAACGGTGCCATCTTCTTGGATATCAATGGCTTCAAGTTCATATTTTTTAATTAATTCCTGAATGGTGCGACCACCCGGTCCAATTAAAAGCCCAATTTTGTTTTGAGGAATAATCAAAGAAAGAATCTTTGGAGCCAAAGGAGAAATTTCTTTTCGAGGCTGAGGCAAAACTTCTCTCATCTTTTCAAGAATCTTCTCTCGAGCTTGTTTGGCTTGGAAAAAAGCTTCTTTTAAAATTTTTAAATTTAATCCTTCAGTTTTAAGATCCATCTGAACCGCAGTGATACCATTTTTGGTACCAGCGATTTTAAGATCCATTAAACCATAATGATCTTCTGGTCCTTGAATGTCAGTTAAAATTTGATAAGAATTTTCATCTTTTAAAACTAATCCCAGCGCTACTCCGGTGACATAATCTTTAATTGGCACCCCAGCATCGGCTAAAGCTAAGGTGGTGCTAGAACAAGAAGACATTGAAGTGGAACCATTTGAAGAAAGAACTTCAGAGACGGCTCTAATGGTATAAGGAAAATCTTTTTCTGAAGGAAGAACGGCTTCCAAAGCTTTTTCAACTAAGCTTCCATGCCCAATTTCCCGGCGACTTGGAGGTTTTCTTAAAGAACCAATTTCTCCAGAAGAGAAAGGAAGAAAATTATAATGATGAATAAATCTTTTCTCTCCAATAAGCTCAATGGTTTCAACTAAAAGAGAACTTGAAGGAGAAGCTAAAGTGACGGTGGAAAGAGTGTGAGTTAAGCCGCGACAGAAAAGAGCTGAGCCATGAACTCTTGGAAGCAAGGAAACTTTCATCTCTAAAGGTCGAATTTCATCAGGTTTTCTTAAATCAGGTCTAATTTTTTCTTTTAAAATTTTTTGAGTTAAAAAATCTCTTACTTTTTCTTCAAAAATGAATGAAGCTAGGCTTAAATCTTTTTCGGAAAATTCTTTTTGAGAAAGAAAATCAAAAAAACTTTCTTTTAAAGAAGAAAAAGCTTCGGGATCTTTGGAGAAAAGAGTTTTTTCTAATTTTTCTTCATTTAAAAAAAGAGAGGTTTCTTTTTCAATTTCAGGAGAAGGAGAGAGAAGAAATTTTTCCTCTTCTTTAACTTCAAAGGCTTTTAAAATTTTTTTCTGAAATTCGTTGAGTTTTTCAATTTCAAGAAGAGCCTTTTCAAAAATCTCAAAAATTTCTTCTTCGCTGGCTTCTTTGGCTTTAATTTCAATCATATCAATCTTTCCTTCTTTTGCTGAAATAAAAGCATCAATTTTAGCTTCTTTTCTTTCTTCAAAAGTAGGTAAAAATTTTAAATTTTCTCCAATTTTGGCAATTCGGATGCCTGAGATTGGTCCTTTCCAGGGAATTTTGGCTAAACTTGTCAAAATAGAACCTGCTAAAAGTCCACAGAAATCAGGATCAATCTCTCCTAAAGAAACCACCATTAAAACAATTTGAATTTCTCTTCTTAAATTTTTAGGAAAAAGAGGTCTTAAACTGCGATCAATTAACCTTGCAGTTAAAATTGCTTCTGAAGAAGGACGAGTTTCTCTTCGAATAAATCGACTCCCTCCAATTCTTCCAATAGCATAAAATCTTTCTTCATATTCGACCATTAAAGGAAGATAGTCTAAATGGAGAAGGTCTTCTTTTCCAACCACAATTGTTCCTAAAATCACGGTATCACCATATCTTACCATCACCGAACCATCAGCCCGCTCCATCCAGTTATTAACTTCAACTTCCAATTTTTTTCCTAGAAAATCTAATTCAAACCTCATAAATTATTTTTTAAGACCAAGTTTTTTAATGAGAGCCTGATAGCGCTCGGGCTCATTTTCTTTAAGATAATTAAGAAGTCTTCTTCTTTGATTAACCATTCCCAAAAGACCTCTTCGGGAATGAATATCTTTAGGATGCTTTTTAAGATGTTTCACTAGGTTTTTTATCTGATAAGTTAAAAGCGCAATTTGAACCTCTGGTGAGCCAGAGTCATCTTTATGAATTTGAAATTTTTTGATAATTTCCTGTTTTTGCTTTGAAGTAAGCATTTTTGGTTAGTATATCAATTTTCTTCAAAAAATCAAATTTTTAAAATTTTAAGGTGGCTTTAATTCGCCGAACCCCAGCTGAAACTCCTTCTTCTTTTAAAATCTTAAACTCTTTTAGCTCGGAAGTGTTTTTAACATGAGGTCCGGCGCAAATTTCTTTAGAAAAATCACCAATAAAGTAAACGGAAACTTTTTCGGGATATTTTTCTTTAAAGAAAGCTAAAGCACCTTGTTTTAAAGCTTCTTTTAAAGGCATTTCTTTCTTTACAACCTCAAGTCCTTCTTTTATTTTCTGGTTAACTAAATCCTCAACTTTTTTAAGCTCTTCATCAGTTAATTTTCGAGGAAAAGTAAAATCAAATCTTAATCTTTCTGGAGTAATATCAGAGCCCATTTGGCGAACTTCATCTCCTAGAACCTGCCGCAGAGCAGCTTGAAGAAGATGAGTCGCAGTATGAAGCTTGGTAATTCTTTCAATTTCTTCTTTGGAAAATTTATCTGAAATTCCATGACCACCAAACTTTAAAATGGCACCTTTTCGAGAAATTTCTCGATGTTTTTCCATTTCTTTTTCAAATTCTTCTGGAGTAAATTTAATTTTTTGAGGTGCAATTTCTCTTAAAATTTCTTGGGGAATGCCATAGGTTTCAAAAAGAAAGAAGGCTTCTTTAGCGCCAATTTCTTTAAATTTTTCAATCTTTTTCAAAGAAGAGCTTAAGGTTTTTTCAAACTTCTTTTTTTCTTCAAAAAAGGTTTCTAAAATTTTTTCTTTATTTTTTAAAAGCTCAGGATAAAAATCTTGATAATTTTCTACTACTTTTAAAAGAACTTTTTCAAAAAACTGGCAAGGAAGCTTTTTAAGAAAAGCAAAAGTTACTACTTTTCGAATTAAGCGGCGCAAAATATAGCCGGCGGCTTTATTTGAAGGCACTAATCCTTCACTTTCAAGAAAGGCAACGGCGCGAAGATGGTCGGCAAAAATTCTTTTTTTTCTTAAATCAAGCTCGGAAGCATATTTCTCTATCTCTTCCATTAAAGGAAGAAAAAGAGAGGTTTCAAAAACATTTTTCTTTCCTTCATAGATCATTGCCAATCTTTCCAGTCCCATTCCGGTATCAACCCCAAAAGCTTTTAGAAGAGTTAAATTTCCATGCTCATCTTGATAATATTGATTGAAAACTAAATTCCAAACTTCAATTCTTTCAAGATGAATTTCGGTGGTTGGACCGCAAGGTCCTTCAAGTCCAACCGGTCCCCAGAAATTATCTTCTTTTCCTTTTAAAAGAATTTTTTCTTTTTCAATTCCGATTTCTTTTTCCCAAATTTCAAAGCTTTCTTTATCAAAAGGAATGTTATCTTCACCTTTAAAAACGGTCACAAAAAATCTTAAAGATTTTAAATCTAAAATTTGGTTTAAAAATTCAAATGCCCAGTGAATGGCAGCTCTTTTGAAATAACCTTTAGAAGAGAAGTCTTGAGGGTCATCGCAAATTTCTTTTCCAAAAGAAAAATTTCCAAGCATTTCAAAAAAAGTAAGATGACTTTCATCGCCGACCTCATCAATGTCAGAAGTTCGAAAACATTTCTGGCAAGTAGCCACTCTTTGGGTGCCAAGTTCTTTTAAAGGATCTTTTTCCAAAGTAAAATAGCTTTTAAATTGTTCCATGCCAGCGGTGGTAAGAAGCACTGAAGGATCAGAAGAAATAAGAGAGGAAGAAGGCATAATTTTATGCCCTCTTTTTTCAAAAAACTTTAAAAATTTTTGGCGAAGATCCTCTTTCATAAAATTTTTTAAAATTTAAGCAAAAATTTTAAAAAAATCAAAATTTGACAAATAAGCTCAAATTAGATATAGTTTTTAAAGCACAATGAAAAAAAGAGCTCTTTATTTTTTAAAAGAAGTTGTTGAAACGGTAGTAATTTCTCTTGCAATTGTTCTTTTTGTTAGAACTTTTCTTTTCCAGCCTTTTTTTGTTAAAGGAGAAAGCATGCTTCCCAATTTTTCTTCAGGAGATTATTTGATTGTCGATGAAATTACACCGCGTTTAAAAGACCTTAAAAGAGGAGAAGTAATCGTTTTTAAAAATCCAAAAAATCCTTCAATTTTTTTCATCAAAAGAATTGTCGCTCTTCCTAAAGAAAGAATCGTCATCAAAGATGGAAAAATTTACATTTATAACAAAGAGCATCCTACCGGATTTGAATTAAAAGAACCTTATCTTCAAGAAAGCTTTACCCCCGGAAATATTGATCTTACTTTAAAGGAAAATGAATACTTTGTTTTAGGAGATAACCGAAAAGCAAGCTATGATTCTCGAGCCTGGGGACCATTAAAAAAATCAGATATTGTTGGGGTGGTCCGCCTAAGAGCTTGGCCACCTCAAGCTTTTGCTTTTTTTACTTACTAAACTAAAAATTTCTTAAATAATGGCAAAAATCCTTTTTTCATCCCCAAAGGGGATGAAAGATATCTTACCAGAAAAGGAAGAGGTTTGGAAAAAGATTTTAAGTAGCGTTGAAAAAGTAGCTCAAGCTTATGATTTTCATTTTATTGAAACCCCAATTCTTGAAAAAGAAGAACTTTTTTTAAGAAGTGTTGGCAAAGAAACTGAGACTTTTAAGCAAATGTATTCTTTTACTACTAAAGGGAAGGAAAGGGTGGTTTTAAGACCAGAAGGAACAGCTCCGATCTGCCGGGCGTATATTGAAAATGGAATGAGCTCTTTACCTCAACCAGTAAAGCTTTATTATTTTGGACCTTTTTTTAGATATGAAAGACCTCAAAAAGCCCGGGAAAGAGAATTTCACCAATTTGGTTTTGAAGTTTTAGGTGCCAAAGACCCTTTTTATGATGCATTGGTGATTTTAGCTTTCTCTGATATTTTAAAATCTTTAAAGCTAAAAGATTTTATCATTAAAATCAACAGCATTGGCTGCTCAAAATGCCGAAAAAAATATCTTCAAGCTTTAAAAAAATATTATCGGGCTTATTTAAATGAGCTTTGTGAAGATTGTCGAAGAAGATTTGAAGTTAATCCTTTGCGAATGCTTGATTGTAAAGAAGAAAAATGTCAAATTTATAAAAAAGGAGCGCCAATTATTTTGGATTTTCTTTGTAAAGATTGTAAAGAACATTTCAAAGCGGTGCTGGAATTTTTAGACCATCTTTCCTTGCCTTTTTCCCTTGATCATACTTTAGTTCGAGGTCTGGATTATTATACTAATACTGTTTTTGAGTTCTTTTTAAAAGAAGAGGAAGAGATGGCTAATCTTGCTTTAGGTGGCGGTGGTCGTTATAATGAATTAATTAAGGCTTTAGGAGGAAGTCAAACCCCGGCAGTTGGTTTTGGAGCTGGAATTGAAAGAATTATTGAAGCAATGGAACTTGAAGGAGTTAAAGTTGAAAAAAAGCCAAGAGAGATCTTTTTGATTGCTTTAGGAGAAGAGGCAAAAAGAGAAATTTTACTGGTTTGGGAAGAGTTAAAAAAAGCTGGTTTTCGGGCTCAAGAAGCAATTGAAAAAGGAAGTATTTCAGCTCAACTTAAAGCGGCTTCAAAAGCGAAAGCAAAAATTGCTTTGATTTTAGGACAGAGGGAGGTAGCTGAGAAAACAATTTTAATTAAGGATCTTGAAAGTGGCATTCAAGAGGAAATCCCTCAAAGAAAATTAATTGAAGAGCTAAAAAAAAGAATAAAATAAACTTTTATGGATTGCCTTTTCTGTAAAATCGCCAAAAAGGAAATTGAAGCCAAAATTGTTTATGAAGATGAAGTGGGAATGGCATTTTTAGACATCAATCCTTGCCAGAAAGGACATCTTTTGGTAATTCCAAAAGAGCATTATGAAAATTTAAATGAAGTGCCAGAAGAAAAACTTGCGGCTTTATTTGAAATTGTTAAAAAAATGACTAAACTTTTGGAAGAGAAATTAGGGGCTTCAAGTTTTAATATCGGCTGGAATCATGGAAAAGATGCCGGTCAGGTTATCCCCCACCTTCATATCCATATCATTCCCCGCTATCCCAATGATGGCGGAGGATCAATGCAAACGATTGTAAATGTCGGTGACGAAAATCTTGAAGAAACTTATCAAAAATTAATTTCTTAAAACTATGTCGGTTGAAGTCTGGAAAAGACCAAATGAATCAAGTTTAGATTTAGTAAAAAGATTTAGCGCCCGAGTAATTAAGGCGGGAATTTTGCTTGAAGCAAAAAAAAGACTTTTTTATCAGAAAAAACCAAATAAAAGAGCTCGAAAACTTTCAAAACTTTATCGACTTAAAAAACAAGAAGAGTACGAAAGAAAGAAAAAATTGGGTCTTATCTAAATCTTACTTTAGTAGAAAGGAAAGGTGAGCCTCCCAAAGCCCGCCAAGGAAAATCCTTGGTTTCTTTTTTTATTTTCTCAATCAATTTTTCAAGTTTCATTTTTTCTACTTTTCTTTTCTCTCGGATTCTTACTGCAAAAACATTTTCTTTTTTCTCTTTTTCTCCTAAAGTTAAGGTATAAGGAATCCAATCCAGCTCGCTTTCTCTAATCTTTTTTGCTAAAGTAAAATCCCGATCATCAACCTCAACTCTAATTTTTTCTTTTTCTAAAATTTTTAAAATCTTTTTAGAGAAAGAAAGGTATTTTTGGGAAACTGGGCAAAGTCGAACTTGAACTGGAGCAAGCCATAAAGGAAAACCGGCTGGTTTTCCTTGTTTTTGTTTTAAGTAAGCCTTTTCTAAAAGCGCATACATCACTCTTTCAATTGCTCCGGAAGGAGAGAGATGGAGAATAATGGGATATTTTCTTTTTTGATCTTTATCAATATAAGTGATTTCAAAATTTTTGGCATTTTCAACATCAATTTGATCAGTTGAAAGTGCCGCGGCTTTTTCTAAAGCATCAATAAAGTTCCATTCATATTTGAAAACAAAATAGAAAAACCTTTTCTCCCAAATTTCAACCAAAATTGGTTTATTTATTTTTTCAATAAACTCCCAGACAAATTTTTTATTTTCTTGATAAAAATCTTTTACCAGGCGCAAAGCAATTTCAAAGTCAGATTTAAGATCTAAACCAAGACCGGTTTGAACTTTTTTGGTAACTTCAAATCTTTTAAAAATCTCTTTTTTGGCTTCTTCTAGATCTTTACAGAAAGCATGACAATCCGGCATTGAAAAAGCTCTTAATCTCCTTAAGCCAGCCAGCTCACCATGCTGCTCTACTCGAAAGCTATAGCGAGTTAGTTCATATAAAGAAAAAGGAAGATTTTTATAAGTTAAAGGAAGCGAAGAAGCCATTAAAAATTGACCAAAGCAAGCCGCAAATCTTAGAAAAACAGTTTTGTTAGGAGTTTCGATGAGATACTGGCGCGCTGGAAAGCGATCCAGATATTTTTTTAAAGCTGGATGATTAATGTCATACATTATCGGAGTTTCAACTTCCATGGCACCAGCCTGAACCATGTTTTGAGTCACCCAGTCCTCAATTAAAGCTTTAATTAACCTTCCTTTAGGAAAAAATTTTAAATTTCCTGGATCAGAGCCTTTTTCATAGTCAGCAATTTCCAGTCTTTTCATCAAACTAATATGAGGCGGCTCAATTTCAACAATTCTTTTCTTTTTCATTTCATAGCGGGCTAGTTTCTCTAAATTTTCTTTTCCTGAAAAATCAAAACCAACAATTTCTTCTCCTTTAAGCTTGATCGGATACTCTTTTCTTTTTGAAGGATCAAAAATAAACCAGTTTGATTTTAAAGTTTTTTCTTTTTTTAAAGCTAAAGAAACTTTTTCTTCTTCCTCAACTTCAATTACTCGAGAAAGCTCTGATAAAGGATGACCTTTGCATTCGATTTCAAAGCTTTTATAAAAACCAAGAGGGACGCAGATTACCTCAAAATCTTTTTGAAGTAAATTTTTTAAAGCTTTCTGAAGCTTTTGAGCTTTTTCTAAAGAAGCCGGTTTTTTTCCAAAAAGAAGGTGAACATAAGGATAAAGAACAATCCTTTTCTCTTTTAAATTTTGAGCTACTTTTTTAATTTCACTTGCCGCTTTCTGGGCAACCTTTAAAGAATCTTTTTCAACTGCAGCAAAAAAGACAACTAGGCAGCTTTTTTTAATTTCTTTTTGTTTTTGTTTTGGAAATTTAAGCTCTTTAAAAGCTTTTTCTAAAACTTTGTAAGAAAGCTTATTGGAATGAATTAAAAGTAAATTCATAGAAAAATTTTATTTAACTGACTCGACGCTCTGGCAAATAATTTTAGGTTCGCTTTCTTTTTTTGTCAACTCACCTCTTATTAGCAAAATCTTATTTTTTTGCCATAAAAGGAAAGTTTTTTCTAAAATATCAGGAAACACTATTACCTCAATTGAGCCAGTTTGATCTTCAACTTTAACAAAAAGCATTTGGGTTCCATTTTTAGTAATGACTTTTTTAATTTCTGAAACCAGACCCAAAATTTCAACCGGAGAAGATAAATCTGATAAAGGATAAAGATCAGCAATTTTGTATCTGGGAAGAATTTTTGATTCAACTAAATCTAAAGGATGACCGGAAACAAAAACTCCTAAAAATTCTTTTTCCCAAGCAAGTTTTTCTTCTAGGCTAGCCTCTCTTTTTCTTTTAAGTTCAAATTTTGGTTTTGAAAAATCCAAAGAGAAAAGAGCCGGCTGAGAAACTTTTTCGGATTTTTTTGAGTTTTTAAGATAATTCAAAAGATAATCTAAATTATCAAGTAAAACCCTTCGATCTTCCATTCCGGTAAAAACGCCGGCTTTAATTAAAGCCTCAAGTGATTTTTTGTTTAAATCTTTATGATCAATTCTTTGAAGGAAATCTTCAATTGATTTAAACTTGCCATTTTTTTCTCTTTCTGAAATGATTGCTTCCACCAGATTCTTTCCAACATTTTTAATCGCTGAAAGCCCAAAACGAATCACTTTTTCATTGCCAATTTTTACCACTCGAAAATCTTCAAAGCTTTCATTAATTGAAGGAGGTAAAACTTTAATTTGAGCTCGCTTGCATTCGGAAAGTAAAAAAGAAATTTTATCAACATTGCTTCCCTCAGCATTAAGCACGGCTGCCATAAACTCATAAGGAAAATGGGCTTTAAGATATGCTGTCCAGTAAGCAATTAAAGCATAACCAGTAGCATGGCTTTTATTGAAACCATAGCGGGCAAAAGGCAAAATCCATTCCCAGATTTTTTGAGCCACTTCTTTTTTAATCCCTCTTTCAATCATTCCTTTGATAAGTTTTTCTTTTTGCTCTTCTAAAAGCTCTTTAATCTTTTTTCCAACTGCTTTTCTTAAAATATCAGCTTCGCTTAAAGAAAATCCAGCTAACTCTTTTGCAATTTCCATTAACTGCTCCTGATAAATTAAAACTCCATAAGTTGATCTTAAAATCGGCTCAAGCTTTGGGTGAAGATACTCAATCTTTTCTTTGCCCTGCTTTCTTCGAATATAAGAAGGAATAAGCTGAGCCGGACCAGGACGATAAAGGGCTAAAATGGCAATTAAATCTTCAAATTGAGTTGGCTTTACTCCTTTTAAGGTTTTTTGCATTCCTTCGCTTTCAAGTTGGAAGACACCAACTGTTTTCCCTTCTGATAAAAGCTTAAAAGTTTTTTGATCATTAAGAGGAATTTTTTTAATTTCAATTTTCTTTTTTTCAGTCCTTTCAACATTTTTTAAAGTATCAACAATAATGGTTAAGTTTCTTAAACCCAAAAAGTCCATTTTTAAAATTCCTAAAGCTTCAATTGATTTCATTTCGTATTGAGTAATCACCGTCTCTGGATCTTGAGGTGCACGTTGAAGCGGGATTTTTTCCATCAAAGGAAAAGGAGCAATGGCAACGCCGCAAGCATGAACTGAAGCGTGCCGAGCCACTCCTTCTATTTTTTTGGCAAGCTCAACAATCTCAAAAGCGCGTCGATCAGTCAAGTAGTAATGATGAAATTCTGGAGAAACTTTCAAAGCTTCTTCAATTGAAAGATTTTGAGGAATAGTTTTGGCAAGCCGATCACAGAAATTATAAGGCACACCTAAAACTCGACCAACATCTCTAATCGCTGGTCGAGCCGCCATGGTTCCGAAAGTGATAATTCGAGCCACATGATCTTCACCAAACTTTCTTTTAGTATATTCAATCACTTCGTCTCTTCTTCGATCATCAAAATCAATGTCAATATCAGGCATAGAGACTCTTTCTGGATTTAAAAATCTTTCAAATAAAAGGGAATATTTGATTGGATCAACATCAGTAATGCCAAGACAATAAGAAATTAAAGAACCGGCAGCCGAACCTCTTCCTGGACCAACCACAATTCCTTCCTTTTTTGCCCAGTTAACAATGTCAGCAACGATGAGAAAATAATCGGCAAAACCAGTTTTTCTGATGACTTCAAGTTCATAATTAAATCGATCTCTTATTTGAGGACTAATTTGGGAATATCTTTTTCTTAAACCTTCTTGAGCTAATTTTTTGAGATAAGAAAAGCTATCAAAACCTGCTTCAATTTTTATCTTTGGCATCTGAACCTTTCCAAGCTCAAGTTCTAAATTGCATAAAGAAGCAATTTTTAAAGTATTTTCAATTGCTTCTGGAACATCTTTAAAAAATTCGATTACCTGTTTTGGAGATTTAAAAGAAAAATCATCATCTTTCATTGAAAGTCGATTTTTATCAGAAAGAAGGCTTTTGGTTTGAATTGCCAAAAGAACTTCATGAGCCTGAGCATCTTCAGGAGAGAGATAATGAACATCGCAAGTTGCCACTAAAGGAACTTTAAGTTCTTTTGAAATTTCAATCAAAGCTTGATTAACTTTTATCTGATCTTTTATTTTCCCAAAAGGCATAATTTCAAGATAAAAATCATCTCCAAAAATTTCTTTGTAGAAAAGAATTTTCTTTTTAGCTAAATCAAATTTTTTTGCTAAAATCAGCTGGGGAATTTCTCCTTGAAGACAACCTGAAAGACAAATGATTCCTTGATGATATTTTTTTAAAAGCTCATCATCAATTCTTGGTTTATAATAAAAACCTTCAAGGTGAGCTAAGGAGCAAAGTTTAACTAGGTTCTGATAACCTTCAAAATTTTTAGCAAGTAAAGTAAGATGATATTTTTTCTCATCAGCTTTTATTTTTTGATGTCTTCCTAAAGGAGTTAAATAAGCTTCAAAACCAATAATGGGTTTGATGTTAGCTTCTTTGGCTTTTTGATAAAATTCAATCGCACCATACATCACTCCATGATCAGTGATGGCTAAAGCTGGCATTTCAAATTCCTTAGCTTTTTCAATAAGCTCATCAATTTTTGCCATTCCATCTAAAAGGCTGTAATGAGAATGGCAATGAAGATGAACAAACTTCATGGGTTTTAAATCTTTGAATTTTATTTAAAATTAAAAAAGAATCAATTTGAACTTTTTGAGTTGATTTTTTATAATTTTTAAAAAAATGAGTCTTCAAAAAATAAAAAGAAAAATCCTTTTTCTTTTCTTAGCTGGAGCACTTCTTTATGGATATTTTTTAATTTCCTTGGGCATGCTTTGGGGTTATTTTTTAGCCAAATTTTTAGCTGGCAAAAGAACCGGTGAGCCACCAAGAATTTTTAGGTCTTTGATTATCAAAATAAAAGATTACCAGCTCCATCTTCACCACTGGCTTTATTCCCTTTTTATTCTTATTTTAGGTACTATTTTTCAGGTCTCTCTAATCCTTAACCAATTTGTTTTAGGGCTCCTTTTAGGAGTAATTTTTCAAGGTATTGCTGATTATCAGGACTGGAAAAGGATTCTCATAAAAAAATAGCCCTTCCTGGAAGGAAAAAGAAAGTGATCCTTGGCAAAGTTTTTAAGGTGGGTGCCTCAGCCTTTATCCTGTTCCTAAGAACTGGGATAAAGGCGCTTTCGGCTCCCAAGAGGTTCTAAATGCCCCAAGGCCTTTCCTTTCCTTCCAAAGAAGGGCTATTTTAATTGTAGAGGTTATTTTTTAAAAAATCAAGTGGAAAAAAATTTTTATTCAATTTCATCTTCGCTATAAAGATAGGGAAAATCGATTTTTTGATAGTCAAAAAGTTCATCTTCTTTAAAAAACCTTTTAATTTCTTTTTCGGCAGTTTCTAAAGAATCAGAAGCATGGACAATATTGGTTTGAGTTGACATTGAAAAATCTCCTCTAATCGTTCCCATATCAGCTTCCCGACCACAGGTGGCGCCACAGATCTGGCGAACCACTTTAACTGCTTCCAAGCCTTCAAGAACCAGCAAAACCACTGGTGAAGATTTCATAAATCTTTTTAAACTTTCAAAAAAAGGTTTATCTTTATGATGAGCATAATGTTCATCTAAAATCACATCCTCCAGCTGAACCATTTTAAGACCTACAATTTTTAATCCTTTTCTTTCAAAGCGGTGAATAATCTCTCCTAAAAGGTTGCGCTGGAGAGCATCGGGTTTAATGATAACTAAAGTTCTTTCTTTAACTTTCATTTTTGATCTCTAAATGAAGTTCTTTAAGTTGATCTTTTTCGACCTTTGAAGGTGTTTGAGTCATTAAATCAGCCGCTTTTCCTGATTTAGGAAAAGCAATTACTTCCCGAATGCTTGGCTCATTTAAAAGAATCGCTAGAAGTCGATCAAGTCCTAAAGCAATTCCGCCATGAGGTGGGACGCCGTATTTGAAAGCTTCAATTAAATGAGAAAATTTTTCTTCAATTTCCTTTCTTTGATAACCTAAAACTTCAAAAACAGAAATTAAAATTTCAGGGTCGTTGCTTCGAATCGAACCCCCACCAATTTCTTCTCCATTTAAAACCAGATCATATTGCCAGGAAAGAAGAGTTTCTGGCTTTTCTTTTAAAGCTTTTAAAATTTCTTTTTTATCTTCAATAATTTTTCCTTCTTTAACTAATTTTGGCAAGGTAAAAGGATGGTGAAGTACTTCAAATCTTTTTTCTCTTTCATCCCACTCAAACATTGGGAAATTGTTAAGAAAGCAAAAAGCCAATTCATCTTTATCTTCTTTATTTTCTCTTAAATCAGGTTTGTCGGTTTGATAATTTTTTTGAGCTTCTTGGTAGCTTAACTGGTAAAACTTCGCTTTCTTTTGAGGGAAAAATTTTTTGATTAAAGATAACATCAAATCTTTAATCAGCTCAAAAATTTCTTTTTCTGAAGTAAAACTGATTTCAAGGTCAAGCTGAGTAAATTCTGGCTGGCGATCTCCTCTTAAATCCTCATCTCGAAAACAGCGAGCAATTTGAAAATATCTCTCAAAGCCAGCGACCATCAAAAGCTGTTTGTATTGTTGAGGCGATTGAGGCAGGGCAAAAAATTTTCCCGGATAAATCCTTGAAGGTACAAGGTAATCCCTGGCTCCTTCTGGAGTTGATTTTGATAAAATTGGAGTTTCGATTTCGATAAAATTTCTTTGAGAAAAAAACTCTCGGATAAAATTAAAAATTTGATGTCTGATTTTTAGATTTCTTTGAAGTCGAGGTCTTCTTAAATCAAGATAGCGATATTTTAGGCGGAGCTCTTCTGAAATCTGATAACCTTCATCATCAACTGAAAAAGGAAGCGGGTTTGCCTTTGAAAGAATTTCTAAAAAATTAACCTCAACTTCATAGGCGCCACTTTCAATTTTTGGATTTTCCGTTCCTTTTGGTCTTAGATTAACTTTTCCTCTAACCTCAACTACATCCCATTCATTAAGCTCTTTTGCCTTTAAAAAACATTCCTTGTTTTTTAAAAAAACTATTTGACAATATCCACTTAAATCTTTAAGATCAGCAAAAATAACACTTCCATGATCTCTTTTTGAAATAATAAAACCGCAAAGACGAATCTCTTTTCCAAGTTCTTTGCCAATTTGAGCCGCAAAACTTCTTTCCATAAGCTTTTGATGAATTTTATCAAAAATTCTCAAAAAATCCATATCTCTGAAAAATCCCTTTAAAATATTTTACTTGACAAAATCTTTTTCATTGTTTAAAATAGTTAGCAAAATTACTTACCGATCGGTAAGTAAACAAAGGTCGAATTTTTCAAATTAAAAAAATGGGCAACAATCTTTTAGCAACTATTAACTGGGCTGACCCTAAAGTAATTGGAATTGTTGTAGGAGCAGTTGTGGTTGTGGCAGCGATAGGTTATCTTGTTTGGGCTTATTTTTCTAAAAACTGGCCTTTTGAAAAATAAACGACAAAAAAGGGGGCTTTTGGTTAAAAGCCCCTTTTTTAATTTGAGCTTATGTTTGGTTTAAAAAGCTGGAATCAAATCAAACGAAGTCAAAAAGTTATTTCGATTTTATTTAAATATGGCTTAAACCCAAAACTCACTCCTCCAAAAAAACTTCGTTTAGCTTTAGAAGAATTGGGTCCTACTTTTGTTAAGTTTGGTCAAATTTTAAGCA